>DAIOWL010000799.1:0-3779 GCA_036758545.1 Streptosporangiaceae bacterium
CGGGACGGTGTGGTTACCGTTGGCGGTGAGCTGAGCCATGGCGGGTTCGCCGGGCAGCCCGGTCCGGAACGCCTCCTCGGCCACCACCAGCTGCGGCGGTATCAGCACGATGGCGGCCGTGCCGCCGTAGGGCGAGGCCTTCAGCGTGACCCGGATCCCGTGCCGCTTGGCCAGCTGGCTGACCACGAACAGGCCGAGCTGCTCACTGTCGGACGGGTTGAACTCGGGCGGGTTGGCCAGCCGGTCGTTCAGCTCGGCCAGCCGGGTCGGGCTCATCCCGAGCCCGCGGTCCTCGACCTCGATCACGAACCCGTTGGCGACCGTGTCCCCGGACACTCGTACCGAGGTATAAGGCGGCGACAGCGTGGTGGCGTTCTCGATCAGCTCGGCTAGCAGGTGGATGACGTCCGCGACGGCCGAACCAGCCAGCGCGGCCTGGCTCCGCGTCGCGACGGAAACCCGCGCGTAGTCCTCGACCTCGGCGATGGCGCCGCGCATGACGTCGACCATCCGGACCGGGGAGCTCCAGCCCCGGCCTGGCGGCGCGCCGGCCAGGATGACCAGGCCTTCCGCGTGACGGCGCATGCGCGTGGTCAGGTGGTCGAGGCGGAACAGGTCGTCCAGCGCCTCCGGGTCGGTGGCCCGCCGCTCCATCTGGTCCAGCAGGGAGAGCTGCCGGTGCAGCAGCGACTGGCTGCGCCGGGCCAGGCTGCGGAACACGTCGTTGAGCCCCTGCCGCAGCCGGGCCTCTTCCACCGCGGCCCGGATGGCGGTCTGCCGGACCAGGTCGAACGCCTGCCCCACCCGGCCGATCTCGTCACGGCCGATCCGCAACGCCGGCGCCTCGGCGTTCACGTCGACGTTCTCGCCGCGCCTGAGCCTGCCCACCACGTCCGGCAGCTGGTTTTCGGCGAGCTGGAGGGCATTGCGCTCCAGGCCACCGAGGCGGCGGATGATGCTGCGCGCGACCAGGATGGTCACCGTGATGGTGAGGAGCAGCCCGATCAGGCCGATGGCGCTGGTGACCGCGACCTTGGTCCAGGCCGAATGGCTGATCCGGTGGTCGGCCTCCAGGATGGCGTTCGCGACCGCGACGCCCCCGTTGTACTGGTCCTGCAGCAGCGTGCCGGACAGGTGCTGCCACTGGGCCTGGTTGACGGGCAGCTTGGCGACCGGAGTGCCCGCGACGATGGCCTGCTCGATGCCGGTCAGATCCTGCTGCATGGTGCCGGACCCGGCCAGCTCCCCGTTGTACTTGGCCAGGTACGCCGGGGTCAGGATGTAGTTCGCGTAGGCCATGTCGGCCTGCCTGGCGCCGGCCATGTTCGTGAACGCGACGCGATCCTTCTGCGTCATCCTGTGCCCGGCGAGCATCCCGGCGAGCAGCGCGTTCTCCTGCGCGAGCTGCTCCCTGGCCTGCACGGTGGCGATCAGCCCGATGGCCTGGCTCTGCTGGTCGTTGGTCACCACGCTCTCGGTCTGGGTCAGGAACAGCTTGACTTGCTCCGCGAAGCCCGAACTGTAAAAGCCCAATGCGTCGATTGGGGTGATGGCCCGCGCCTTGACCGCGTCGCGGAGCTTGGGGAGCTGGTTCATGCCGGTGACGATGCCGTGGACGATCTTGGCCGCGTCGGCTGTCTCGGTCTTGACCGTGGCCTCGGAGGTCATCGCGGCCGTGAAGGCCGGCTTGGCCTTGTCGGTCGCCGCGACCGCCGCCTGGTACGCCTGCAGGTTGGCCGGGCTGGGCTGGAAGAGGTAGACGACGGCGGCGGTGCGCTCGGCCGCCACGAAGGTGCCGAACTTGGCGGCCGGTACCGCGGTCGCGTTGACCAGGTTGGGCGCGCGGTCGAGGCTGACGGCGCTGTCCACGGTCGTGGTAACCACGTACCCGAGCAGCCCGACCATGGCGATGAGCGGGATCGCTACCAGAAAATATATTCGGAGCCTTATGGATCGACCACGCGATCCCATGGCACCCCCACACTTTTCAGAGGCGAGGATGCGAGTTGCTCCCGTCGCATCCGGCTAACGGTCAAGACGGCCAGAATAGCCCATAACAGGCATCGTCCGGTGCCAAAAGAAGATATATCCGTTGATAGCCCGGCGCATCATCATAAGCGTCAATATGTACGCGTTATCGCAGGTAGTGGCGAATGACTACTCCCGGTACCGCGGACGCGGCGCTCCGCGTCCGGAGCTTTTGTCGGCGCGACCGCCTACCCTAATGACGTGGCCGCCCTCGCGATAGATGCCCTCCTCGACGGACTCAATCCGGAGCAGCGTGCTGCCGTCGTGCACGAGGGCAGCCCGCTGCTCATCGTGGCCGGCGCGGGCTCGGGGAAGACCCGGGTGCTCACCCACCGGATCGCGTACCTGCTCGCCGCGCGCGACGTCGCGCCGCACGAGATCCTGGCCATCACCTTCACCAACAAGGCGGCCGGCGAGATGGCCGCCCGCGTCGCCGCGCTGGTCGGCCCGCAGGCGCGGTCCATGTGGGTCATGACGTTCCATTCGGCCTGCGTGCGCATCCTGCGCCGGGAGGCGAAGAGGTTCGGCTACCCGTCCTCGTTCTCCATCTACGACCAGGCCGACTCGCAGCGGCTGATGGCGCTCACCTGCCGCGAGCTTGAGCTCGACGCCAAGCAGTACCCGCCGAAGGCGATGGCCGCCCAGGTGTCGAACCTGAAGAACGAGCTGATCGACTACGAGACGTTCGCCTCCCGCGCGCAGACCGCACGGGAGAAGGCCCTGGCCGAGGCCTACGCGGAATACCAGCGCCGGCTGGTCGCGGCCGGCGCCATGGACTTCGACGACCTGATCATGGTCACGGTCAACCTCTTCCAGGCCCTCCCCGAGGTGGCCGAGCAGTACCGCCGCCGGTTCAGGCAGGTGCTGGTGGACGAGTACCAGGACACCAACCACGCGCAGTACATCCTGATCAGGGAACTGGTCTCGGGTGGTGCCCCGCTCTTTTCCTCCCGAACGGTCGGGGCTGATCGCCCCGGTGACCCTATTCCGCCTGCCGAACTATGCGTGGTCGGCGACGCGGACCAGTCCATCTACGCCTTCCGCGGCGCCACCATCCGCAACATCGAGGAGTTCGAGCAGGACTACCCGGACGCGAAGGTCATCCTGCTCGAGCAGAACTACCGCTCCACCCAGAACATCCTGGCCGCGGCCAACGCGGTGGTCTCGCAGAACCGGGGCCGCAAGCCCAAGAACCTGTGGTCCGACCAGGGCGCGGGGCCGCCCATCATCGGCTACGTGGCCGACAACGAGCACGACGAGGCCGCGTTCGTGGCCGAGGAGGTGGACCGGCTCACCGACGCGGGCCAGGCCACGCCGGGCCAGGTGGCGGTGTTCTACCGGACCAACGCGCAGTCCCGCGTCTTCGAGGAAGTGTTCATCAGGGTCGGGCTGCCCTACCGGGTGGTCGGCGGGGTGCGTTTCTACGAGCGGCGCGAGGTCCGTGACCTGCTCGCCTACCTCCGGCTGATCGCCAACCCGGCGGACGAGGTGTCGCTGCGGCGGGTGCTGAACGTGCCCAAGCGCGGCATCGGCGACCGGGCGGAGGAGTACGTGGCCGCGTTCGCGCAGCGGGAGCGGAGCACGTTCGCCGAGGCGCTGGCCCGCCCGGCCGACGTGCCGGGCCTGGCGGCCCGGTCGGCCCGCGCGATCGAGGGGTTCAACACGCTCATCACCGGGCTGCGGGAACTCTCGCAGACCGTGCCCGTCGCCGACCTCACCGAGGCCGTGCTCGACCGCACCGGGTACATCGA
>DAIOWL010000800.1:0-3778 GCA_036758545.1 Streptosporangiaceae bacterium
GCCGCCCGCGAGCTAGCCCGGCGGGACGGCGTCCGTACCGTGAGCCTGGCCGACATCGCCGCCGAGGTCGGCATCCACAAGTCGGCGCTGCTGCGCTACTTCGAGACCCGCGAGCAGATCTTCCTGGAGCTGACCGCCGAGGCCTGGCGGGACTGGGCCCGGGCCCTGCACGCCGGGCTCGACGCGGCGCCCCTAGGCTCCGCGGTCCTGGTCGCCGACGTGTTCGCCCGTGCCTTCGCCGACCGCCCGCTGTTCTGCGACCTCATCGCGCACACGCCACTCAACCTGGAGCGGAACGTCTCGCCCGAGGCCGTGCGCCGCTACAAGCTGACCTCGCTCGGGGTGGTCGACGAGGCGGCCGCGCTGGTCCAGCGAACGCTGCCCGCCCTTACCCTGGCCGAGGCCAGGGAGTTCGTCGCCACCCTGGCCTCGCTGGCCGGGTCGCTGTGGCAGATCGCGAACCCGGCGCCCGCCCTGGCCGAGCTCTACGCCTCCGATCCCGCGCTGGCCCAGGCCTGCGTGGACCTGGCGCCCCGGCTGCGGCGGACCGCGGAGATCCTGCTGGCCGGGCTGAAAGCCGCGGGCGGTCAGGGCCAGAGCAGCTGACGGGCCCAGCCGGAGCCCGATCCGGATCGGCGGTAGCGCAGCCGGACGTGCCGCCGGTCGAGATCGCCCTGCCAGAACTCGGCCTCGTCGGCCGTCAGCGCGTACAGCGTCCAGCCCGGGGCGACCAGCCCGGGATCGGCGCTGACCCGGGCCTGGGCCTCGGTAAAGGCACGGTCGAGTTCGGCCAGGTCAGCGAGCGGCTCGGACTGGCGGCCGATGAGCGCCTCGGCCCGCGAGGCGGGCGGCCGGGCCAGGAAGTCGGCCGCGCTGGCCTGCCTATCCGCCGGGCCGGCCGCGCCGCGGACGCGGATCTGGCGGCCCTGCTGCGGCCACCAGAACGACAGCGCGGCGTGCGGGTTGACGGCCAGATCCCGGCCCTTACCGCTAGCCGCGCCGGACGCGAAGTACCAGCGGCCTTCGCTATCGACGTCCTTGCAGATCAGCACGCGCGACGAGGGGTGTCCCCGGTCGTCGGCGGTGGCCAGCGTCATGGTGTGCGGCGCGGGAACCGCGTCGTGCAGGGCCGCCTCGAGCCAGCGCAGGAACAGGGTGACCGGATCAGCCGGTGCCGCGGCCGGATCGAATTCCGGCATCCCGTCCGGGAACACCCGCTGGGACCGGAGCAGTTCGCGCAGGCTTGGTGGCTCAGGCGTCACCGCGGCGCCGGGGTGTAGATCAGCTTCTTGTTCACGAACTCGTTGACGCCCTCCGGGCCCAGCTCCCGGCCGACGCCGGAGCGCTTGGTCCCGCCGAACGGCAGGTCGGCCATTGATCCCGTCGGGCTGTTGATCCACACCATGCCGGTGTCGAGCATGGCGGCGACTTCCTGGGCCCGCTCGGGGTCCGCGCTGTAGACGGCGCTGCCGAGCCCGAACGATGAGGAGTTAGCCAGGTTGACCGCCTCGATGGCGTCCGCCACCCGGTAGATGACCGCCGCGGGACCGAACAGCTCCTCGTGGTACGCCCGCATCTGCGGGGTGACGTCGGTCAGGACGGTGGGCTCGACGAACGCGCCCGGCCGGTCGAGCCGCTTGCCGCCGGTGCGCAGCGTGGCGCCCTTGTCCACGGCGTCGCCGATCTGGCCCATCAGCCGCTCGGCGGCGGTCTCCGAGGACAGCGGCCCCAGGTTCGAGGCGGGATCGGTGGGATCGCCCGGGCGCAGGGCGGCCATCGCGGCGGTGAACTGGCTGACGAACTCGTCGTAGAGATCACCGACGACGATCATCCGCTTGGCCGCGGTGCAGGCCTGGCCGGCGTTGCCCATCCGGCCCATGACCGCGTCCTTCACGGTCTTGGCGATGTCGTCGCTGTCCAGCACGATGAAGGGGTCAGAGCCGCCGAGCTCGAGGACGACCTTCTTGAGGTTGCGTCCCGCCACCTCGGCGACGGCGGCGCCGGCCCGCTCGCTGCCGGTCACCGATACGCCCGCTATTCGCGGGTCGGCGATCATGTCCGCGACCTGGCTGTTGGACGCGAAGATGTTGATATAGGCGTCCTGCGGCAGGCCGGCGTCGCGGAAGATCTGCTCCATGGCCAGCGCCGACTCCGGGTCCTGCGGCGCGTGCTTCAAGATGATCGTGTTGCCGGCCATCAGGTTCGGGGCGGCGAACCGGGCCACCTGGTAGTAGGGGTAGTTCCACGGCATGATGCCGAGCAGCGGGCCGATCGGCTCCTTGCGGATCACGGCCTGCCCCCCGGCCCGCGGGCTGAGCGGGGTATCCGCCAGCAGCGCCGGCCCCTGCTCGGCGTAGTACCGGTAGATGCTCGCCACGAGGTGGATCTCGCCCTTGGCCTCCGGGGTGGGCTTGCCCATCTCCCGGGTGATCAGCGCGGCCAGGTCATCGATCCGTTCCTTGTACAGCTCGGCCACCCGTCGCAGGACCTTGGCCCGCTCGTCTTTGGCGCTGGTCCGCCAGGACTGGAAGGCCTGGGCCGAGCGCTCCAGCACCTGCTCGACCTCCGCGTCGGTCGCGGTGGCGAACTCGCGCTCGGTCTCGTTGGTGGCCGGGTTGACGACCTTGTACTCGCTCACGCTGACATCCCTTCGGCTTCCCTGGCGTGTCCAGTTACCCACGATAATCCCGGGAACCACCGGAAGCTCAGGCCGGCCATGAGGGCCGGGCCGGTCAGGTCGTTCCGGGTCGGGCGACGACTTCCTGACGTTTCCGCGGAAACCAGCTTCGTGAAAAACTTCACAAGCCGTCTCCGCGGAAACGCCCTCAGGCCCCGGCCAATGCGCCTGCCGGCCAATGCGCCTGCCGGCCAATGGGGTGAAGGGGCCCTTGCCCCCGATAGATAAGGGCAAGGGCCCCTTCACCCGGACAGCCGGGGCCATTCGAGCCTGGACGGATTCCCAGTCGGCACCTTTTCCCAGCAGCACCACCGGCCGAACGGGGTGGCAGCGCGGCTTCGCGCCGGTGAATGCCAGTACCGTGAATTCATGGCCGAGGCTGACGTGATCGTCTGGTACAACCCGCGGTGTTCCAAGTGCCGCGGCGCCGAACAGGTGCTGGCCGAATACGGGGTTCCGGCGCAGAAGATGTTCTACCTGGACAACCCGCCACCCCGGGCCGAGATCACCCGCGTGCTGGCCCTCCTGGGAGCCACCGATCCGCGCGCTGATGCGGACCGCCGAACCCCGCTACCGCGAACTCCGGCTTGCCGACGCGAGCCCTGACGAGCTCATCGACGCCATGACGCGTTATCCCGAGCTCATCCAGCGCCCGGTCGTCATCTGGGCGGACCGGGCGGTCATCGCGCGGCCCCCGGAACTTCTCCTGCCACTGCTGGAAACAGGCCCCGGCCCGGCCACGTCGTAATCCGCGGGCCGGAGCCCAGCCGCTTAGCCGATGAGCGTGTCCTTCGGGCGTACGACGCAGAACTCGTTGCCCTCTGGGTCGGCCAGGACGGTCCAGGACTCGGCGCCGGTCTGCCCGATGTCCACCCGCTGCGCCCCGAGCGCGAGCAGGCGGTCGATCTCCTGATCGCGATCCGCTGCGCTGCTGGTGAGATCGAGATGCAGGCGGTTCTTCACCGTCTTGGGCTCGGTGACCGGCATGAAGCACATGCCGACCGGTGCGTTCTCATCGGTCCCGATGACGATCTCGTTCTCCCGCTCGGACAGGACCTTCCAGCCGAGCGCCTGCGTCCAGAACCGGGCCAGGCCGGGCAG
>DAIOWL010000801.1:0-3778 GCA_036758545.1 Streptosporangiaceae bacterium
CGGGATACCGCGCCGCCGACACTGCGAACGGCGATGAACGGCGACCGCTCCGATGCCCTGACCTCAGCAAGAATCTGAAGCACCTCGGGCACCGATTCCTTGTCGACAAATGCGCTTCGGAGTGCGAACCGGAGACCGGCCGGCGGGGGCGTGCCATCCGCGAGCGTGTCCCCGTAGGGTTGCAGCGCGATATCGTCGGCGATCATCGTGCCGAGCCGGCGGATTGGGTCGATTGCCCGGGCCGCGAGTTCCGGGTCGTCGCCGTCAAAGGCGGCGTAGATCTCGACCGGTGCTTCGGGTCCGCCGCCGAATGGATTGGCAAGGTCCGCGGTGGACGTGAGCTCTTCGGGGGCGGTTCGGAGGTAGTCCGCCCAGCCCTGAATGACGGTGGCCGCCTCCGATGCCGCGAAGGCGATCTTGCCGAAAAAGACGTCTGTCGTCGGGTGTGCCGCGAAATCGAAGGCGGTCACGATCCCGAAATTGCCGCCGCCACCGCGAATCGCCCAGAACAGCTCCGGGTTCTCCTCGGCGCTCGCCTGCACGACCGCTCCATCGGCCGTAACCACCTCGGCGGCGGCCACGTTGTCCAGGGCCAGGCCGTACTTCCGGACCTTCCAGCCAATGCCACCGGTCAAGGTCAGCCCGCCGACACCGACGCTCTTCGTGTCGCCCGAGGAGATCGCCAGGCCGTGCGGGGTCAAGGCCGCCGCGACCTGACCCCAGGTGGCACCGCCGCCGATCCGCACGAGGTGGCGTTCGGAATCGATGATCTCCACGTTCGCGAGCTTGCTGAGGTCGATCACGACGCCGCCGTCATTGGTGCCGAAGCCCGGAAAGCCATGGCCGCCGCCTCGCACGGATAGCAGCCGCCCTGACCGGGCCGCGAATCTGACACCGGCTTGCACGTCCCCGAGGCTCTCGGGCCGCAGGACATGGGCCGGATGACCCGAAGCCAATAGCGAGCGACTAGCGGATTCGTACTCCGCACTACCCGGTCCGATGATGCCGCCGCCGAAGTCACGGCGAAGGGTTTCAAGCGCTGAGCTCATGATGTTCCTTCCACAGGAGAATCTGGTTATCCGAACTGGTTTCTTTTCGTCGTCATGCCTGGCAGGAGGAAGGCGACGAGCACCGAGGCCAGGCTGACGGCCGCACTGATGAGCAGGGCGATGTGGTAGCCGCGGACGGTGGCGGCCGCAGGGCTGGCGAGGTGGCTGTGGCGGGTAGCGGTGGTGGCGATGGTGACGAGCACGGCGAGGCCGATAGCGCCGCCGAGCTGGCGCGCCGTGTTGAACAGGCCGGAGGCGAGCCCGGCATAGCGGGTGTCGATACCGGCCGTGGCGGATGCGGCGAGGGGGAGGAGCATGAGCCCGATGCCGGCTGCGATGACCAGCGTGGGGCCGAGGATGCGGGCCGGGTAGTCGGAGTGGTCAGGGAGCAGCGACATCCAGGCCACCCCGCCCGTGGTGAGAATCCCGCCAGCGAGGATCAGGAAGCGGGGGCCGAAGCGCGGTAGGAGTCGCCTGGCTGCTAGCGGCCCGGCTGCCAGCAGCACGGTCATGGGGACGATGGCCACCCCGGTGCGCAGCGCGCTGTAACCGAGGATCTGCTGAAGGTAGAGGGACAGGAAGAAAAATCCGCTGGTCATGACCACACCCAGGCAGGCCATGACGGTGTTACCCACGGCCAGGCTGCGCCGCCTGAGGATGTGGAGCGGGACGAGCGGGGCTGCGCTGCGGGCCTCGATCATCCCGAAGGCGGCCAGGAGCGCCCCGGCGGCGGCGAGGGCAGCGATGACGGGGGTCGATCCCCATCCCTTGGTGGTGGCCTGGGAGACGGCGTAGACCAGGGAGCTGACCCCGACGGTCACGGTGAGCGCGCCAGGCAGGTCGAGGCGTGCCCAGTCACGCCCGGGCGGTGACGGCATGAGGCTAGCCGCGCCGGCGATGAGCAACGCGATGCCGATGGGGACATTGATGAACAGCACGTAGCGCCAGGACAACTCGGTGGTGAGCAGCCCGCCTAGCACGACCCCCACGGCGCCGGCCGAAGAGCCCACCGCGGCCCACAAGGACAGGGCGTGAGTACGGGCCGGGCCTTCGGGGTGGCTGGCGGTGATCAGGCTCAGGCTCGACGAGGCCAGGGCCGCGGCACCGATGCCCTGCAGGACGCGGGCCGCGATCAGCAGCCACGGATCCTCGGCCAGGCCGCCGGCCAGGCTGGCGGCGGTGAAGACCATCAGGCCGGCCTGGAACACGCCCTTGCGGCCGAAAAGGTCACCGGCCCGGGCCGCGAGGAGCAGGAACCCGCCGAACGTGATCAGGTACGCATTGACCACCCACTGCTGATCGGCTGCCGAGAGTCCGAGAGCGGCCTTCATGGCTGGCAGGGCGACGTTCACGATCGACGTGTCGATGATGACCATGAAGTTGGCCATGCAGGCGATGGCCAGGATCACGCCGGGAGGTACGTGCGGCCGGGTCACTGGCTCGGCCGCGACCGGTGGCGCAGCAGCGGTTCCGGGGTGGGACATGACAGCTACTCCTTCGGGAGGTCTCTTAGGTTCCAGATCTATTGAACAAGTTCAAGTTGAACAAGTTCAAGTTATTTAGCTAGTCTGAGGAACCAAGCGGGCCGGGCCGTCCGGCGCGAGGATGAGGAGTCAGTCGGATGCGGTTGCGCCGCGAGCACGTGGTGGACGAGGCGATAGTCCTGCTCGACGCCGACGGGCTCGACGCGCTGACCATGCGCAAGCTCGCCACTCGCCTGGGCGTGCAGGCCGGAGCCCTCTATTGGCACTTCGCGAGCAAGCAGGCCCTGCTCGACGCGATGGCCGACCGGTTCCTGGAAGACTTCGGCGCCGATTTGCCGGCCGGGTCGTGGGACGAGCAGCTCTCGGCCGCGGGCTGGCGGCTACGCCAGGTGCTCCTGTCCCACCGCGATGGCGCCAGGGTCATGGCCGGAACCTACGTCGCCGAGCCCAACACCGTCCTGCTCGGCAACATGGTCATCGAGATCCTCCAGGCCGCCGGGCTGCCGCCTGACCGGGCCGGCTGGGCTGCGTTTGCCGCGTTCCACTATGTGCTCGGCCACACCATCGAAGAACAAGCGCAGCTCGAGCTGACCGAGCGCGGCGTCTGGGAGCCGAAGCTGACTGTGGACGGGATCGAGAACAAGCTCGCCGCAACGGCCTTTACCGCTGATCCCGCCGAGCGGTTCGGCTACGGCCTCCAGCTCTTCCTCGACGGCATCCGCCAGCAGCTAACGCAGGCTTCGCCGACGCGGTAGCCAGCCGTTGACCTTCCACCGGGAACCAGGGCGTGCGGGTAGCACCAAGACGACCAGCAGCCCCACGACCGACAGCAGCAGGCCCAGCGTCAGCCCGACCCGCTCGCCGTAACCCTTGCGGTCCGACAGCCACGCCCCGGCGGCCGCCGATATAAGCCACAAGAAGAGGAGGTACAGCGCCTTGGCGCCGATGGTTCCGATGGCTATCACGCTCCGTTTTCAGTCAGGTACCAAGGTACGCTTTCTGGACCTCGGGGTCGTCGCGGAGGCTGGCCGAGTCGTTGGCCAGAACTATCCGCCCGGTCTCGAACACATAGCCGCGGGCGGCGGTGTCGAGCGCGTAATTGGCGTTCTGTTCCACCAGGAGGATCGCGACCCCGGAGCGGTTGATCTCGCCGATCGTCTCGTAGATCCGCTGTACCAGGACCGGCGCGATGCCGAGTGACGGCTCGTCCAGCATCAGCAGCCTGGGCCGGGCCATCAGGGCACG
>DAIOWL010000802.1:0-3773 GCA_036758545.1 Streptosporangiaceae bacterium
TGGCCAGCTGGAGTTCCTGCTTGGAGCCGAAGTGCGCGTACAGGCCGCTCTTGCTGATCCCGGTCGCTGCGGCCAGGTTCCCGATCGATAGGCCCTCCAGCCCGTCGATGGTGGCCAGCGAGGCGGCGGCGTGCAGGATCGCGCCGCGGGTGCGTTCCCCGTCGGCGCGGGGCCGTCGCTGCGCACGATCGCGTTTCACGGTGCCGCTCATCATGTTGACAACATAGCACGACCGATCGTACTGTTCCAACTTAGCGCGAACGGTCGTGCTATCTCATGTAGAAGATACGAGGGGAAATCCAGTGACCGCCACATCAGCCGACATCGACACCATGCAGTACCGCGAGCTGGCCGCAGCCGTGCGCGGTGACCTGATCACCCCGGGAGATCCCGGGTACGACCAGGCGCGCGCCGTCTACAACGGGATGATCGACAAGCATCCGGCGGCAATCGCGCGCTGCCGGGACACCGCCGACGTCATCGCCTGCGTCCGGTTCGCCCGCCGCCACGGCGCCGAGATCGCCGTCCGCGGCGGCGGCCACAGCGCGGCTGGCCTCGGGGTAGGGGACGGTGCCCTGGTCATCGACCTGTCGCTGCTGCGCAGCACCACTGTCGACCCGGCCGGCCGCACCGTCCGCGCCGATGCGGGCTGCACCTGGGGCGACGTCGACCACGCGACCGTGGCATTCGGCATGGCCACCCCGTCCGGCTTCCTCGCGTCCACCGGCGTGGCCGGCCTGACGCTCGGCGGCGGCATCGGCTACCTTTCCCGGCGCTTCGGCCTCACGGTCGACAACCTCCTGTCCGCCGACGTGGTTCTCGCGGACGGGACGTTCGTGACGGCCAGCGAGAGCTCCCATAGCGACCTGTTCTGGGCCCTGCGCGGCGGGGGCGGGAACTTCGGCATCGTCACCTCGTTCACGTTCCGCTGCCATGACATCGGTGAGCACGGGACGGTCATCGCCGGCCCGGTGCTGTACGACTTCGCCGACACGGCCGAGGTGATGCGCTGGTACCGGGAGATGCATCCGTCGCTGCCGGAGGAACTGAGCGGCTGGATCGGGCTGATCACCATCCCGCCCGCGCCGCCGTTCCCCGAGGAGCTGTGGGGCCGCAAGTCCTGCGCCATCATCTGGTGCTACACCGGGCCGCACGACAAGGCCGACGAGATACTCGAGCCGGTCAAGACACACGGCTCGCCGTTGCTGGTTGGCTTGCAGCCCATGCCATTCACCGTGTTTCAGAGCGCGTTCGACGGCCTCTACCCGGCCGGGCTGCAGTGGTACTGGAGGGCGGACTTCTTCAACGAGATCTCCGACGCGGCGATCGACGTGCACGTCAAGTACGGCCAGCAACTGCCGACCGGCCACTCCACCATGCACATGTACCCCATCGATGGCGCCGCCAGCCGGGTGCCCGCCGACGCGACAGCCTTCGCCTACCGCGACGGCGGCTGGGCCGGCATCATCGCGGGCGTCGACCCCGACCCCGCCAACGCCGGCCTCATCACGCAATGGGCCCGGGACTACTACCAGGAGCTGCACCCGACCTCGGCCGGCGGCGCCTACGTCAACTTCCTGATGAACGAGGGCCAGGACCGCATCAAAGCGTCCTACCGCGGCAACTACGACCGGCTCAGCCAGGTAAAGAACCGCTACGACCCCGGCAACACCTTCCACATCAACCAGAACATCCAGCCCGTCGGCGAGCCGAGCGCATAGGCCGCGCTCCACATGTACCAGACGGTACATGTGCGCCCGGACTCACCCGTCTGCCCGCCGCGTAAGCCAACCACACGAGGAGACACAATTCATGACACTCACCTCACCGACCTCGACGACGCAGGCCGTCGTCAACCACCACCTGGAGCGTTTTGCTGCCCTCGACTTGCAGGGCGTCGTAGCGGACTACGCCCCGGACGCGGTGATGATCGTGCCGACCGGCGTGCTTCGCGGTGTGCACGAGATAACGCCGCTCTTTCAGAACTTGTTTGCCGAGTTCGCCAAGCCCGGCGCCACGTTCGACCTGCAGCAGCAGGTGATCGAGGGCGATGTTGCCTACATCTGGTGGATCGCCGAGACGCCCGATAACACGTACGAGCTCGGGACCGATACGTTTTTCGTGCGGCACGGCAAGATCGCGGTGCAGACCTTCGCGTTCAAAGCGACGCCCAGGGCCTGACGTCCGCGAGGTCAACGACGGGCTGCACCCCGGCCAGGCCCGCAGCTCATATATGACCGGCGCGGCCGCGCTGATCCCTGCCCGCCGGCTCCGATCCGGGGCGGAGCCGACCGGTCGGCGCGGGTCAGGCCATCATCCTTCACAGCAACGAGTGAGAGCAGGCGACATGAACAGCGACGCAATGACCGGCCCGGCGGCGGGTCCGGCGGACGCGCGAGGCCGCGTGGGAGGGTCAGCCGAGGCGGCCAGCCCGGCGGCGCCCAGCTTGCGGCAGCTGACGCCGCCGGCCTCGCTGCTGCTGATCGCGGCCGCTGGCGCATGGGCCGGCGTGGTGCTGCTGGCGCGCGATATGGGCTCGATGCCCGGGACCATGGGCCTGGGTGCCGGTTCGTTTGTCGCCGTCTGGGCGCTGATGATGGCCGCGATGATGCTGCCCTCGGCGGCGCCGTTCGCGTCGCTGTACTCGCGCACCTTCACAGACGGCCGCGGCTCCCGGCTGGGTGCGTTCGCTTCCGGCTACCTGATCGTGTGGACCCTGGCGGCGCTGCCCGCATACGGGCTGGCGTGGCTCGCCGGCCGGCTCGCGGGAGGCCACCCCGCCGCGGCGACCGCGGCGGCGGTGGCTATCTTCGCCGCCTGCGGCGCCTACCAGCTCACCCCGGTGAAGGGCCGGTGCCTGGCCCGCTGCCGCTCGCCGCTCGGATTCATGCTCAAGCTCGGCGCCTACCGCGGGCGAACCCGTGACCTGCGGGCCGGGCTCTACCACGGCACATTCTGCCTGGCCTGCTGCTGGGCCCTGATGGCGCTCCTGGTTGCCTTCGGGCTGATGAACGTGATCGCCATGGTGGTCCTGGCCGGCGCCGTCCTCGCCGAAAAGACCTGGGCCCGGGGCGCCCGCTTCGGCCGCGCCCTGGGTATCGCCGCGCTCGGCCTAGCGGTCGCGGTCATCTTCGAGCCGGGCCTGGCACCCGGCCTGCACCACGCCGGCACCGGCGGGATGGGAGGCATGTGATGACCGCATCAGCGCAGCGCCCGGTGGCCGACTGGCACGTCCGGGGCTCCTACTTCGAGGCATGCAACTGCGAGGCGATCTGCCCGTGCCGCAGCGTCGGCGGCCGCCCCGGCGGGCCCTCCAGCTTCGGGGAATGCTTCGGCGCCCTGTCGTGGCACATCCGCGACGGCCACGCCGACGGCCTCGACCTGTCCGGCCTGCAGGCCGTACTATCCCTCCGCTACCTCGACCGGGTAGCGCCGAGCACCCCCTGGGAAGTCGTGCTCTACGTCGACCAGGGCGCCGCCGCCGGCCAGCGGGCCGCGATCGCCGACATCTTCCTCGGCCGGGCCGGCGGAACGGCCGCACGGCAGTACGGCCCGGCCATCGGCGAAGTCCACGCCGTGCGGCCAGCCCGGATCACCCTCGAACACGCCACGCCCCGCAAGCGCATCGGCGTCGTCGGCTACCTGACGGCCGAGGCCGAAGGCCACGCATCCGAGCCAGGCGACGTCCGGTGCGGCATCCCCGGCAACGACCACCCCGGCACCGAACTCCACGCCGACGCGCTGCGATCAACCGACCCGGCGCTGCGCTGGGA
>DAIOWL010000803.1:0-3763 GCA_036758545.1 Streptosporangiaceae bacterium
CTGGGGCGGGCCAGGGCTGGGTGCGCTGCGCCGACCTGTCGCCCGGGGCGCCGGAGGACGTGTACCTGTATCCGTTCGGCGATCCCTCGCACCCGACCGTGCTGATGCACCAGGGCTACGGCAGCGTCTCCGAGTACATGCCGCTGAGCGCCGGCCAGTACACGGTGGCGATGCGCCCGCCCGGTGCCTCCGCCTCCAGCCCGCCGACGGTCTCCACCAGCTTCATGGTGAGCGCGGGATCGAACTACACCGTGGCCAGCATCGGTTCGGCCTCGTCGCGGCGGCTGAAGGTGCTGAACGACGAGATGGCCGCGGCGGCCGGCTCGCAGGCGCTGGTCAGGGTCATCCAGGCGTCGGTGAAGCAGCCTCAGGTCACGGTCAGGGTCGGGTCGAACGTGCTGGCCAGTGAGCTGGGCTTCGGCTCGGCCTCGTCGTACCAGTCCGTCCAGCCGGGCTCGCCGACCGTCACGTTCAGCGCGCAGGGCGGCCACGCGGCCATGGCCGTGAAGCTGAAGGCTGGTTCGGTGCACACGCTGGTGGTGCTGGACGGGTCCTCCGGGCTCAAGATCGACAGCCTGACCGACGCGGTCGGGAGCACGGACCGGCCGAAGGGCGGGGCCGCGACCGGGTTCGGCGGGATGGCCCCGAAGCCGGGACCCGGCCTGGTGCCGTGGCTGGGGACGCTGGCGGGCGGGTTGCTGTTGGCTGTGGCCGGGTGGTTCGCCCTGCGGCGGTCGCGTCGTCGCACGGCTGCGGCTTCGTCGGCTGCGGCTGCGGGCTCGGCAGAGGCGGCTACGTCGGCTGATGCTAGGTCAGCGGCCTCGGTTGTGTCTGCGCGCGACTAGGGTCAACCGAGATTCAGTGAATGTGGCGTTCTACCGCATCTTCCCGGCAGGGTGCCACAAGCCGCATGGTCTAGGGCGGTTCAGATGGGCATTATCCCAGGTAGGACGGGGACCGAGTCGGAACCGCTGGGCACAGTGCCCGCACGCGCGGGCAGGCCGTTGTCCGGCCAGTGTGCCGCCTGGGCGGGTGCTGCGTGTGGCCCGGGCGCCCTATCCGGCCCCGTGATCGGCTGAAAAGTTCCGCGAAGCGGAAATTACCGCGATCTTGAGGCGACAGGCGGGATGTGGCAGGGGCAGCAGCCGGCCCGGTTCACGGCCAGGCACCGCCGCCGTCAGGCGGGCCCCGCTGCTGCCAAAGGGCGGACCTAGCCAGCTCCGGCACCGGACTCGGTCCTGAGTTGGCTCAAGATCACCGGCTCCGGTTTGTCCCGTCCCGCTGGCCTTTGGCTTTGCCGCTTGAGTATCTAGCGGCGTATATACCATTGAGGCTGAGAAACGCTGGCTGTCCCGTTGCATCGAAGGCGGCCCGGTCTTACTGAATCTGGCTCGATCCGGGGTGTCTGCAGCCGCAGTGGCGGAGGAGAGGCTGCGTGAGCATCGCGGAACGCTTCCCTGCGGTAGTGGACACTATCGTTGTCGGGGCCGGCACTGCGGGTGCGGCGGTTGCCGGCCGCCTCGCGGCGGGCAGCACTGAGCGCACGCTGCTGCTGGAGGCCGGGCCGGACTACGGGCCGGCTGATAGCGGTCGCTGGCCGGCCGATCTTCTTGACGCGACGAGCGTCGTGTCGTCTCATGACTGGGGCTATACGGGCGAGTTCGCCGGCCAGGTGATCAGCTTCGGCCGTGCGCGGGTGATCGGCGGCTGTTCTTCCCATAACGCCGGCGAGGTGGTGTTCGGGAGCCGCCTGGATTACGACGAGTGGGCTGCTGCGGGCAACGCCGGCTGGTCAGCGCGGGAGCTTGCGCCGCTGTTCGCCTCGGCGTGGGAGCAACTGCGGGTGCGCCCCGTCGGCCTCGATGAGCTGACCCCGTTCCAGCGAGCCTGCCGGGATGCGATCGCGGCAGGCGGGATTCCGGCGGTGGAGGACCTCAACGACCTCGACGAGAACGCCGGCGTCGCGCCGTGCCCGGTCAACATCGACGGGACCACGCGGGTCAACAGCGCGTTCGGGTACGTCGATCCGGTGCGCGACCGGCTTATCGTGGCCGGCGACGCCCTGGTCGAGCGGGTACTCGTCCGCGGCGGGCGCGCTGTCGGCGTGGCTGTGCTAGATGATCAGCAGCTGGTTGAGATAGGCGCGTCGCGGGTCGTCGTCTGCGCTGGCGCCTACGGGAGCCCCGCGATCCTGCTCCGGTCCGGCATCGGACCTGCCGCCGAGCTGGCTGCTATCGGGGTGAAGCCCGCGCGGGATCTTCCTGGCGTCGGGCGCAACCTGCACGACCAGCCGTGCGTGGAGATCTGGTACGAGGGTAGCGCCGAGCTGACCGGGATGATGGAGCGTCACCGGGCGGAAACAGGCTGGCTGCCGCACGAGCAGGTGATCGCGAAATTCCCCTCCGTCGGCTGCCGGGCGGGGTTCGACTTGCACATCTACCCGGTTGGCGGCTACAGCAAGAACCTTTCGAGGTGGTTCTGGTTCATGGGCGGCGCGTGCCTCGCGCCGCTGTCGCGCGGAAGCGTGCGCTTGACAGGACCCGGTTCCGGCGACAGGCTCCTGATCGATCACCGCTACCTTAGCGATCCCGGCGGTTACGACCGTGCACGGCTTGCCGAAGGTGTCGAGCGCATCCGCGGGATCGCGGAGGCGCCGGAGCTGCGAAGGCTCCTGGGCCGGGAAGTGCGGCCGGGGCCGGACGTCGCGGGAAGGCAGGCGATCGAGCACTTCATCGATCAAGCTGCCGTGCACTACTACCACCCGGTGGGTACCTGCAAGATGGGCCCGGCCAGTGACCCAGACGCGGTCGTCGATTCCGATGGCCGGGTGCACGGTATAGAAGGCCTGCACGTGGCAGACGCGTCGATAATGCCGGCCGTCACCTCCGGCAACACCAACATGCCGACTGCGGTCATCGGCGAGAGGATCACCCGGTCGCTGCTCGGTCATCCGCGCAGCTGGCCGCCGTCGGCGCCGACGACAACCGCCCACGCGGGCTGAGGAGTTCTCTCCCGGCCGCGCGCTCGCGAACACGGTAAAGGGGAAGGGAGAGCGGTTCCTTCGTAGTTGCCGGCCCGCGTGTGCGGGTGCGGCGGCGGTGGTATGCCTTCATGACCGTGAGCGCGTCCTCTGGCGGCAGCGTGGCGTCGCGGGCGCGGGCCTCCGCGGACGCGTCGGCGCCCAGCGCCGCCGCTAGCTCCCCGGAAGAACCGATGACGGAAGTCCGCATGCAACGGTCCCCGTCGATCCGCATACGAGACCGCATCGCGTCCGCCGGGGTTACCAATGGCAAGGCCGATGATCGCCTTCGTCCGCAACAAGAGCCACTCGCACAACACATCGTTTCGCTGCGCTGACAGTTCCAGGCCGCGCTGGCCATCCGCGAGCGTGTCTTCCAGCCGTCCACGGAAGCCGGGCACCCGCGCGCAACCAGGTGGCGCCTAGCGCGGCCGGGCTGTGATCCGAGGCCAGTGCCCCGGCAGGCCGATTCCGCCCGGCTTGCGCGGCATGCACCCGGATTATATCGTTGCGATGTATCGATCCGATATATCTGGCGCCAGACCGCCACATGACCTGCCGCTGGAGATGGAGGCAGCCTGATGTCCAGCGCGCAGTTGTATGACACCATCGGAGCCGCCTACACCGTGACGCGGCGCACCGAGCCGCGGATCGCCGGGCAGGTCTGGGCCGCGCTCGGCGATGCCCAGACCGTGCTGAACGTCGGGGCGGGCACCGGCTCTTATGAGCCTCCCGGCCGTGACG
>DAIOWL010000804.1:0-3756 GCA_036758545.1 Streptosporangiaceae bacterium
TCCAGCAGCACCTTGGCCATCGGCGCCACGCAGTTCGTGGTGCAGGAGGCGTTGGACAGGATGTGGTGCACCGCGGGGTCGTACGCGTCGTCGTTGACCCCCATCACGATCGTGATGTCCTCTTCCTTGGCCGGCGCGGAGATGATGACCTTCTTCGCGCCCGCCTGGAGGTGAGCCTTGGCCGCCGACCCGGTGGTGAACCGGCCGGTGGACTCGATCACGACGTCGACGCCGAGGTCGCGCCACGGCAGCTGGGCCGGGTCGCGCTCGGCCAGGATCTTGATCGACTTGTCGCCGACCCGGATGGCGTCGCCGGACACCGACACGTCCTCCGCCAGGGTGCCGAGCACGGTGTCGTACTTGAGCAGGTGCGCCATCGTGGCGATGTCACCGAGGTCGTTCGCCGCCACGATCTCGATGCCGCGATCGCCGTCCGCGGCGTTGGCAGCCCGCCAGAAGTTACGGCCGATACGCCCGAAACCATTGATTCCCACGCGAATTGTCACAGTACTAAATCTCCGATGTGAGTCGATGAGCACTGGCAAGCATATGACTCACAGCCGTCGGTTGCCCGCCGGCGGTCCCAGTCTGACCCGCAAATGCGGTGCCGGGTTCCTGCTTCTTCCCGCCCGAGCGGGGTTGCGGCCACTGCCCGGCCGGGCCGGGTCTTACATGATCTCCGCAGGCGTAGGCCCTAACGTTAGCTCCGGGGCCGGTTCCCGCCCTTCTAGCGGTACCTGGATCTTTGCCCGCCTCCAGGCGGAGAGCGAGCAGGTTTCGCGCGGCGTTCTGGTCCCGGTCCATGACCAGGCCGCATGCCTCGCAAGTGAACCTCCGCTCGGCAAGTTTCAAGCTTGGCTTTCGCCATCCGCATGCCGAGCAGGTCTTGGAGCTCGGATACCAGCGGTCGGCTACTAGGAGCGTTCCGCCGTTCCAGGTGGTCTTATAGGAGAGCATGCGTCGGGCCTGGCCGAAGCCTTGGTCGGCGACCGCACGGGCCAGCCTGTGGTTTGCGAGCATTCCGGTCACGTTCAGGTCTTCGGCGACGACCGTCTCGTAGCGGGCGGCGAGGCCGCTGGTGGCCTTGCGTAGCGCATCGGCACGGACGTTGGCGATCCTGGCGTAGGTGCGGGCGAGACGGTCAGCATGCTTGCGGCGGTTCGCCCCATCCTTTACCTTCCGGGAGTGCGCGCGAGACGCGCGGCGGAGTTTTCGCAGGCTGGCCCGGAGCGCCTTCGATCCGTCGATGCAGATGATATTCCCCGCATCATCTACCCCAGTCAGCAGGGTCTTGACCCCTAGATCAACGCCGATCGCCGAGCCCGGGCGGGCATGCCGCTCCGGGATCGCATGTTCAACCTCCACCGTGAACGAGACGAACCAGCGCTGCGCAGTGCGGGAAACGGTGGCCGACAAGATGCGGGCCGTGCCGTTAGTCAGTCGGCGGCCCAGCTTGCGGGTGGATTCGTGCGTGCGTATCGTGCCGAGACGGGGCAGGATCACCGTCGCCCCGGCGCAGCGGATCGCCCCTCCGCCAAACCGGAAAGAATCTCGGCACTTGCCTCGCTTCTTGACCTTTGGGAAACCGAGCCGCTTACCCTTCCGTAGACCTTTACGCGACTTGTCGAAGTCTCGTAGCGCCCGGTACAGGTCGTTGAATGCTTCCTGATAAACGCATTTGGAATTGTCGCTCCACCAGGCCAGGGTGGGATCTACTTTCTTGGCCGCATTCCATAGCTTGTGCAGGTCGATGCCGGAGTACCACTTGCCCTCGACTGCGTATCGCTCCCGCACTCTAGCCAGTCCCCAGTTCCACGCGAACCTGGACGCGCCCGCATGCGAGCGGAGGCTTCGCTCCTGCGCCGGGCTAGGGTCCAAAGCGAACCGGTATGCCTGGATGACCTTCACGGGACTGGCGGCTGCGTGACCGCTGGCCGCACGCCGCGGAGAGGCGGGTATGGAATAATGCCCGGTCCCTGAAGGCATGTGGCACCACCCGTTCCCGTGAATGACCTTGATGATAATCTTAACCTCTGTATCAAACAAACTAGCGAAAAATAGTTCTTATAGCGATCCGACACGCCGGTAATGCATGCCGGATCCTCACTGTGCTGATAGCGAACCGGCCGCGGTCACCGGCTCTGCGGCCAGACGCGGATTTTTCTGGGAAGCTGTCGATCCGCGCCGGGCGAATTCGTGTAGGGGATGAGAGGCCGACGTAACGTCTGGAGGGACAAAGGGGATGACCGGGATGAAGCAGTACCTGCTCAGCATCTACCAGCCGGACGGGGATCCGCCCCCGCCGGAGATCCTCGAGCCGATCATGAAGGACATCGAGGCCGTGAACGCCGAGATGAGGGCCGCGGGAGCCTGGGTGTTCACGTGCGGTCTGCACCCGCCGGACACGGCCACGGTGCTGCGGGCCGACGGCGACGACGTGCTGATTACCGACGGGCCGTTTGCCGAGGGTAAGGAGCACGTCGGCGGGTTCTGGATCATCAGGGCGCCGGATCTGGACGCCGCGCTCGCCTGGGCGCGCAAGGCCGCGGGCGCGTGCAAGCTCCCGGTCGAGGTCCGGCCGATGGTCGAGCTGGCGGAGGGCTGACGATCGGGAATGCGGGGGCCGCGCCCGACGACGTCGAGCGCGTCTTCCGCGAGGAGTACGGCCGCGCGGTGGCCGTCCTGATCCGCGTCTTCGGCGACATCGACACCGCCGAGGACGCGGTCCAGGACGCGTTCGCCGAGGCGGCCAGGCGGTGGCCGGCTGCGGGACTGCCGCCGAGCCCGGCCGGGTGGATCATCACCACCGCGCGCAACCGGGCCATCGACCGGCTGCGCCGCGAGGCGGCCCGTGACGCCAAGCAGGCTCAGGCCGCGCTGCTGCATGCCCAGGAGCAACCAGCCGAGGAGGGCCCCGTGCGCGATGACCGGCTGCGGCTCATCTTCACCTGCTGCCACCCGGCGCTGGGCACGGCCGCCCGGGTCGCGCTCACGCTCCGGCTGCTCGGCGGGCTTACCACGGCCGAGATCGCGCGCGCGTTCCTGGTGCCGGAACCCACCATGGCCCAGCGCCTGGTCCGGGCCAAGGCCAAGATCAGGGACGCCGGGATCCCGTACCGCATACCGGCGGAGGCCGACCTGCCCGCCCGGCTGTCCGGCGTGCTCGCGGTCGTCTACCTGATCTTCAACGAGGGCTATACGGCGAGCTCGGGCGACGCCCTGGCCCGCGCCGACCTGTGCGCCGAGGCGATCAGACTGGGACGGCTGCTGGCCCGGCTCATGCCGGACGAGCCCGAGGTGACCGGACTGCTCGCGCTGATGCTGCTCACCGAGTCGCGCCGGTCGGCCCGCACGTCCGCGGACGGCGCGCTGGTGCTGCTCGCCGACCAGGACAGGTCGCGCTGGGACGGCGCGCTGATCGCCGAGGGCCAGGCCCTGGTCCGGCAGTGCCTGCGCCGCGGCCAGCCTGGCCCGTACCAGATCCAGGCCGCGATCAGCGCCGTGCACAGCGACGCGCCCATCGCGGCCGCCACCGACTGGGACCAGATCCTGCGCCTCTACGACCAGCTGCTGGTCGTCGCGCCGAGCCCGGTGGTGGCGCTCAACCGGGCGGTCGCGGTGGCCGAGCTGGACGGCCCCGCCGCCGCGCTGGCCCTCGTGGACGAGCTGGACCTGGACCGGTATTACCTGTTCCACGCCATCCGCGCCGACCTGCTGCGGCGGCTGGGCCGCCGGGCCGAGGCGGACGCCGCCTAC
>DAIOWL010000805.1:0-3756 GCA_036758545.1 Streptosporangiaceae bacterium
GTGCTGATGATCACCTACGGCGGCTTCCTGTTCAGCTTCGCGCTGCACCTGCAGTCCGGACTGGGCGACAGCGCGCTGCGCGCCGGGCTGACGTTCGCGCCGTGCGCGGTGGTCTTCGGGCTGTGCGGGTACTTCTGGCGACGGCTGCCGTCCGGGCTGCATCACCTGATCGCCCCGCTGGGGTGCCTGGTGGCCGTGGGCGGCTACGCCTGGGTGGCGCTCATCCTGCACTCCGGCGGGCAGGGCGGCCTGCAGCTGCAGCTGGCGCTGGTCGTCACCGGGGCCGCGCTGGCGTTCGGCTTCAGCCCGCTGGTGACGCACGCCCTGGTACGGGTGCCGCTGCCGCAGGCCGCGGACGCGAGCGGGCTGCTCACCACGACGATCCAGCTCGGTCAGGCGGTCGGGGTGGCGGCGTTCGGCAGCCTGTTCCTGACGCTGGACTCGGCCCCTGGGCCGGCGGTGTCCGGGCACGCGCTGGCGGTGACGTTCGGCTGGCTGGCGGCGGCGATGGTGCTCGGGGTGGCCGCGGGGATCCCGCTGGCCCGCACCGTAGCGGCGGCTCGCACCCCGGCGGCCTAGCCCGGCGCGAACCACGGCAATGTCACATCGCGGTGGTCCTGACCACGGCAATGTCACATCGCCGTGGTTGGGTGGCCCGGGCCGCTGGTGCTTTCGTGGCGGAAGTTCCGTATGTGACTCGCCGAGGCTTCGCCGGGCGCGGACGCCCGGGGTTAAGCGGACGTCCGGGGTTAAGCGGACGTGGGGTGAAGTGGGTGCCTGGGGCGAAGCGGGCGTTTAGGGGGCGGTGGAGGGAGAGCGCGGCCAGGACGGTGGCGGCGCCCGCGACCGCCATCGCGGCCGCGGCGCCGAGGACGCCGGCCAGCGCGCCCGCCAATGCGGGGGTTAGGCCCTGGCCGGCCATCGTCCCGGTGGCGCCGAGGCCGAACCCCTGTCCGCGGCGCCCTTCCGGCAGGCTGTCGAGAAAGGCCTGCTGGATGCCGATCTGGTAGGCGAAGCCGGCGCCGCAGGCCAGCAGGGCCAGACAGGCCAGCGGCAGCGGAGGGCGGAACAGCAGCGCGAGCAGCGGCACGCCCATGGCCGCGGCCAGCGGGAACGCCAGCCGGGTGCGCGTGCCCGGCGCGCAGAACCGGCCGACGAGCAAGTCACCGAGCAGCATCCCGGCCGGCATCGCGGCGAGCAGCGGCGCGGCGGCGCTGGCCGGACGGCCCAGTGACCCGTTGTACGGCACGAGCAGCGACTCGGCGCCGGCGACCGCCCAGGCGGGCAGCCACTGCGCGAGCAGCAGACCCCGGACCGTTCGGTCCCTAAACAACGCGACGTTGCCGGCCATCGTGGCCCGCACGATGCCGCGAGCCGGGCCCCGGGGCGCCCGCGCGGCCCGGCGCCGCAGGCCCAGCCGGGTGATGACGGCCGCGATCACCAGCGCCCCGCCCGCGGCCAGCAGCAGCCAGCGCACCGGCACGGCGGCCAGCACCACGCCGCCGACGCCCAGCCCGGCGATCTGGGAGCCCGCGCCGGTCAGGTTGAAGACCGAGCGGCCGAGGACGTAACGGTCGCCGTCGAGCACGTCGGGGAGCAGGCCGGAGATCGCGGCGGTGAACACCGGGGCGATCGCCGCCGCGGCGGCGACCAGGGCCAGCATGACCGGGACCGGCAACGCCGGCCACAGGCCTATCACCAGCCCGGGCGCGGCGCGGGTGAGCAGGCCCGTCCCGATGACCAGGCGGGACGGCAGCCGGTCGGCCAGCGCGGTGAACAGCGCGCCGCCGACGGCCTGCGGCGCGAAGCCCATGCTGAACGCCAGCGCGGTCAGGAACGCCGACCCGGTCTGGGCGAAGATCAGCACCGACAGGCCCAGGAGCTCGAACTGGAAGCCGAGCACGTACATGGTCATCCCGGCGAACAGCACCCGGAACTCTCCGGCCGCGAACACCGAGCGGTACGTGGTCCGGCCGGGCGGTGATTCGGGCCAGGTCGCGGCTGGTGTGGTGGCGGTCATGAACGCCATGGTGCGGGCCATGTGCCGCCGGGAGTACTCTTTCGCCTCAGGACGAAAGCTGGTGCGCTGTGGTACTGCGGATCGAGGTGCGTAACGAGGACCTGACCATGAGCCGGTTCGCGTTGTCGCCGCTGTGGGAGCTGACCCAGGCGCTGCGCCTGCTGGCCAGCGAACCGCGCCAGCGGGACCGGGCCGTGCTCCGCCCGTGGCTGCTGCGCGCCCGCGACCGGTACCGGGCACTGTCCCGCGAGACGGACCTCGGCGTGATCGACGCGCTGAACCCGCCCGGCTGGGGCGCCGACTTCCTGGCTCCCGTCCCGGCGAGCGTAAACACCACCATCGGCGACCTGCTCGACCAGGTCCGCTCGATACCCCCGGACCAGGCGCAGCGCGAGGTCGCGGTGGCGCTCGGCCGGCAGCCGCGGGTCGATCCCCGCGTCGAGCGCATCCTGACCAGCGACCAGGTGGCCGGGTACATTGCCGACGTGCTGGCCACCTCCTGGCGGGCGCTGATCGAGCCGGAATGGCGGACGCTGCGCGCCATCCTGGAACGTGACGTGGTGTACCGCGCCGGGCAGCTCGCGTCGAGGGGCTGGGCCGCCGCGCTGACCGACCTGCACGCCGACCTCAGCTGGCGCCAGGGCCGGATCGAGCTGAGCCGCTGGCCCGTCGAGGAGGAAGCCGACCTTGGCGGGCGCGGCCTGCTGTTCATCCCCTCGGTCTTCGGCTGGCCCCGGGTCTCGCTGAGCCTCGATCCGCCGTGGCCGCCGGCCCTGATCTACCCGGCGCGCGGGGTCTCCGCGCTGTGGGAACAGCCGGGCCGGGCCGGGTCGGGCACCGCGCTGCACCGGCTGCTGGGCGGTTCGCGCGCGGCCATCCTGCTCGCGCTCGAGGATCCGGCCAGCACCACCCAGCTGGCCGGGACGCTGGGCCAGTCGCTCGGCGCCATCGGGGACCACCTGGCCGTGCTGCGCGAGGCCGGGCTGGTGGCCAGGGCCAGGTCCGGGCGGTCGGTGCTCTACCGTCGCACGCCGGTCGGGGACGCGCTGGCCGCCGCCGAGCTCTAAGTTCCCTCAGGGCAGGGCCACGAGCAGCACCGGCACGCCGGCCACGGTCAGCACCCCCGCCACCCGCAGGAACGTCCGCGCGGCGGGCACCGAACGGAGCTGCGCCCTGGGGAAGGCCGTGGCGGGTTCGGCCGCCACGCCGACGATGATCAGTGACAGGACGAACCAGGCCAGCACGACGCGACGCCAGTGCCGCGCCCGCCACTGCGCGAGGCGCTGCCGGAACGGAGCCCGCGGCGCCCGCCGGCGCCAGGTGATGGCCCCGGTGCTCCGGCCGCCGTACAGCGGCCTTGCCGCAGTCCGGACGGCGGCGAGGCCCGGGTTCAGCGGGACAGTCCGCCCGATCGCGGGGCTCATGCCCGCGCGGCCGCGTCCCGGGCGCGCTTGCTGGAGTGCGTGGCGCATCATGACCCCTCCCGCCACTGGACCAGTACCTAGTAGGAGGGCGTTCCGGCGTCCCTGATACGTGCCGCGCGCGGCAACTCGCTTGCCGTCCGATGTCTCGCGATATATCGTGCAAGTACTTGGGGATTCCCCGTTCTTTGCTACGGAGGGCACGATGGCTACGGGATATAACGTGCGCGTCGGGGACGCCGATCGTGACGCAGTCGCCACCCAGCTGCGTGAGCACTTCGCGGACGGGCGGCTGACGCTCGAGGAACTGAACGA
>DAIOWL010000806.1:0-3733 GCA_036758545.1 Streptosporangiaceae bacterium
TCCTGCGTGATGTGATGTTAGTCTCGTCGCTATTGCCGCCCGGGCGTGGCTGGAATGTGATCCCGAGCACATCTGTTCGTGCGAATGATTCACTTAGAGGACACGGCCAGGTCGGTCGCTGGCCCGGCCCGCTGGCGGCGGCCAGCGGCGGAGATGCCGGCAAGGAGGATCGGTGGAGGACGCCGAAGTTGTGCTCAGGCGGGCACCGCTGTTCGAAGGGCTCGACGAGGATAGCGCGCGGACGATCCGGCGGCAGATGCCCGACGTCAAGCTATCCCGGGGCGAGCATCTCTTCCTGGAGGGTCAGGAGGGCGACCGGCTGTACATCGTGCTGGAAGGCAAGATCAAGCTCACGAGGGCGGCGGCCGACGGCCGGGAGAACCTGATCAGCGTGATCGGGCCGGGCGAGATGTTCGGCGAGCTGTCGCTGTTCGACCCGCGGCCGCGCACGTCGTCGGCCAGCGCGGTCACCGACGCGACGCTCGCGGCGCTGCCCCATGACGCGCTGCGCGGCTGGCTGCTCGAGCGCCCGGACGTTTCCATGCACATGCTGCAGGCGCTGGCCCGGCGGCTGCGCCGGGCCAACGATGTCGTGGCCGACCTGGTCTTCACCGACGTCCCCGGGCGCGTGGCGAAGAACCTGCTCGACCTGGCGGCCCGGTTCGGCGAGCAGGAACGCGACGGGCTGCACGTCCATCACGACCTGACCCAGGAGGAACTGGCTCAGCTGGTCGGAGCCTCGCGGGAGACGGTCAACAAGGCGCTGGCGGACTTCGCCGCCCGTGGCTGGCTGCAGATCTCCGCCCGTTCGGTACTCATCCTGGACACCGAACGCCTCCGCAAACGCGCCCGCTAGCTCGCCCCACCCCCGCCACGCAGCCGTCGGCGGCCGCTTTTCATGATCGTGAGCAGTTCTGGGCGTCGCTAGGCGGTCGAAACTGCCCGTGATCATGGTTGGCCGTCGGCGCGGGCGAGGTAGTCGAGCTGGGCGCGGACCGACCACTCGGCGGCCGGCCAGACCGACGGGTCGACGTCGGTGTAGATCATGGCCACGATCTCGGCGGGGGTCTTCGCGCCCGCGGCCAGGGCCGACCGGACCTGGTCCAGCCGTTCCCGCCGGTGCGACAGGTAGTAGTCGAGCGTCGCCAGCGGGTCGGTGAGCATCGGCCCGTGTCCGGGCAGCAGCAGGCCGACCTCCCGGGCCCCGGCCAGGTCACGCAGCTGGGCCAGGCTGCGCAGGTAATCACCGAGGTTTCCGTCGCCGGCGATGACCGTGGTGCCGCGGCCGAGCACCGTGTCGCCGGTGAACAGCGCGCCGTCCGCGGGCAGCAGCAGGCACACCGAGTCGGCGGAGTGGCCCGGGCTGGCCACCACCCGGAGCTCGCATCCGGCGGCGGTCACCACGTCACCGTCCGCGAGCCCTTCGGGTCCTCCGGGCCCCAGCCGGTGCGCCGGGTCGGCCGCCCGCACCGGCGCCCCGGTCAGCCCGGCGAACCGCGCCGCCCCCGCGGAATGATCCGGGTGACCGTGCGTCAGCAGGATCGTCGCCACGCGGCGCTCGCCGTCGACAGCCGAGGCGTGCACCCGGCGCAGATGGGCCTCGTCGTCCGGCCCGGGGTCCACGACCACGACGGAGGATGAGCCGGGTTCGGCGATCAGCCAGGTGTTGGTGCCGTCGAGCGTCATCGGCGAGGGGTTCGGCGCCAGCAGGCAGGTCGCCCGCGGCGTGCGGAACCCGTCGATGCCCGGCGTCGGCGCGGTCACGTCCGCTCTTCGCCGGACTGGGGCAGCGCCAGCCGCACCCGCCCGTCCTCGACGATCAGCTTGGGCAGCCGCGGCGTGATGACCTGGCGGCGGGCCAGGATGGCGGATACGTCGGGATGTCCGGCGAGCTCGCCCAGGGTCACCGCGGTCGGGGGCAGGAGCGTCATCTGGCCGGCCCGGGCGGCCTCCAGCGCCGACGCGGGGCGCAGCCAGGCCCCCAACTCGGATTCACCCGGATCGGCGTGGCCCTCCGGCGCCGCCGTGGCGTCCTGCCCGGGGGGCAGGGCGGCGGCGAAGAACCAGGTGTCGAAGCGGCGCGGCGAGGCCTCCGGCGTGATCCACCGGGCCCACGGGGTGAGCAGGTCGGTGCGGAGCACCAGGCCCCGGCGGGCGAGCACCTCGGGGAGCGAGGCGGACCCGGCCAGCAGGGCGTGCCGGTCCGCGGCCAGCGCGGCGCTGTCCCGGACCAGGTCGTCGTGCGACGCCCCGGCCAGCAGCACGCCGGACTCCTCGAACGTTTCGCGGACCGCGGCGCACACCAGGGCCCGGGCCCGGTCCGGCGGCACGTCGAGCAGGGCGGCGAAATCGGCCGGCCCGGGCCCGGCCCACCCGACGCCGGTATCGGCGTCGCGCGCGTCCACCGAACCACCGGGGAACACGTACGCTCCCGGCGCGAACTCGAGCTCGGCGGTGCGGCGCAGCAGGAACGCCTCAACGCCGCCTCCTTCACCAGCAGATGCGTCCTGGCGGAGCAGGATCACCGTGGCGGCGTCGCGCGGGGCGGCGGGCTCGAGCCGGCCATCGGCGATCTCCCGGGCCCGTTCGGCCAGCCCGCGTGGCACGACCGGACCCGGACCCGCACCCGTCATCCGGGGTTCGTTCACCGCTGCGGCCTCACCGGCGGCTCAGTCGCGGACTTCGACGATCATCTCGACTTCCACCGGCACGTTCAGCGGTAGCTCGGCCACTCCGATCGCGCTGCGAGCGTGCCTGCCGTCCTCCCCGAACACCTCGATGAGAAACTCGCTCGCCCCGTTGATCACCTGGGGCTGGCCGTTAAAGCCCGGCGCGCTGGCCACGAAGCCGACGACCTTGACGATCCGGCGGATCCCGTCGAGGCCGCCGACCACGGACGCCGCGGCGGCGAGCCCGTTCAGCGCGCAGGCGCGGGCCATCTGGGCCGCTTCCTCGGTGCTGACCTCGGCGCCCACCTTGCCCGTGCCGAGCAGCTTCCCGTCCGCCACCGGCACCTGGCCGGAGACGTACACGTACGCTCCGGTCCGCAGGGCCGGCACGTAGGCGGCCACCGGGGCCGTGACCGGCGGCAGCGTCAGCCCGAGCGCGGCCAGCCGGTCGGCCGGGCCGGTCATGGCTTCTCCCGCTTCATGTAGGCGACCAGCTGCTCGGAGTTGGGACCGGGAATGACCGCCACCAGCTCCCAGCCGTCGTCACCCCAGTTGTCCAGGATCTGCTTGGTCGCGTGCACGAGCAACGGCACCGTCGAGTACTCCCACTTTGGCATGGACCGACCTTACGCCTTGTCCTTGCCCGCCAGATCGGGGGCGGCCAGATCAGGGGCGACGGCCAGATCGGGAGCCGTCACCTCACGCACCTCTGGGGTCACGGCCGGCTCCACCTCGGGCGTCGGCGGGATGGACGACTCCTCGAGCTGGGGCACGGTGACGTTCGAGATGGCCGCCTCGGCCGCCGCCACCTCGGCGTCGCCGTAGTCCTCGATCTCCCGGTGCACCTGGTGCTCCGGATCGGCCGGAGCGGGTGCCATCTTGTCGAAGAACCTGAGCAGCTCGACCGGGACCGGCATGACCAGCGTGCTGTTCTTCTCGCCGGCCACCTCGACCACCGTCTGCAGCAGCCGCAGCTGCAGCGCGGCCGGGTCGCGGGCCATCACGTTGGCCGCGGCGGCCAGCCGCTTGGACGCCTGGTACTCACCGTCGGCGGTGATGATCCT
>DAIOWL010000807.1:0-3733 GCA_036758545.1 Streptosporangiaceae bacterium
GGCCTGCGGCTTCTTGGTGACGAGGTTGACGAAGCCGCCCGGCTGGATCTGGCCGTAGAGCACCGACATCGGGCCCTTCACCAGTTCGACATGGTCGACGTTTACCGTCGGCGGTGAGCCGTAGCGCCCGGTCAGGCCGGGCAGGCCGCGGCGGACGGGGGAGCGGACGCGGTGCTCGCCGCGGCCCGGGCCGTGCTGCGCGCCCAGCCCGCGCTGGCCGTGGACTACGTGGCGCTGGTCGACCCGGGCACGTTCGGGCCGGCCAGGACGGGATCCGCCCTGCTGGTGGCGGCGGCCCGGGCGGGCGCCACCCGGCTGATCGACAACATGGCTCTTGTGCTTCCGGCGGAAGGCGCTGGCGATGCTGCTCACCATTGATATCGGGAACACCAACACCGTGCTCGGCGTCTTCGACGGCGACCGGGTGGCCGAGCACTGGCGGATCGCCACGGTCCCGGACCGGACCGCGGACGAGCTCGCCGTGGTGCTGCACGGCCTGCTCGCGGGTAGCAGCGCGTTCACGGAAAGGGACATCAGCGCGATATCGCTGTGCTCGACCGTGCCGTCGGTGCTACGCGAGATGAGAGAGATGTGTGAGCGCTATTACGGTGACCGGGAAACGGTCATCGTGGAGCCCGGGGTAAAGACCGGGGTGCCGGTGCGGACCGACAACCCCAAGGAAGTGGGCAGCGACCGCATCATGAACTCGCTCGCCGCCGTGCACCTTTACGGCGGCCCGGCCATTGTCGTGGATTTCGGGACTTCGACGAACTTCGACGCGGTCAGCGCGCGTGGCGAGTTCGTCGGCGGCGCACTTGCGCCGGGCATCGAAATTTCCGTGGATGCGCTGTCCCGCCGGGCCGCGCAGTTGCTTAAGGTCGAGCTGACTAGGCCGCCCCGCGTCATCGGCAAGAATACGGTGGAGTCACTGCAATCGGGCATCATCTACGGCTTCGCCGCGCAGGTCGAGGGAATTGCACAGCGCATGGCACGGGAACTTTCACCGGATGATCCGAGCGCGGTCACCACTATCGCCACCGGAGGCCTGGCACCGCTCGTTATCGATGAGGTAAGTGTCATTGACGCGTACGAGCCGTGGCTCACCCTGATCGGATTGCGGCTGGTCTACGAGAAGAACACGGGTGACTCTCAGTGACCGTTCGGCTCGGGTTCCGGCCCGGGCTCAGGCGATCCTGACGGCGCCCACGAACGCGCTCCAGTAGATCGGCTGGACCTTGACGTCCTCGCCGAAGTTGGGCGCGTCGATCATCATCCCGTTGCCGATGTACATGCCGACGTGGCTGATGTTGGGGAAGAAGAAGACCAGGTCGCCCGGCTCCAGGTCGCTGCGGGCCACGTGCACGCCGGAGTTGTACTGGCTCACGGTGAAGTGCGGCAGCGAGATGCCCACCTGCTGGTACGCCCACATCACCAGGCCGGAGCAGTCGAAGGTAGTGGGGCCGGCCGCTCCCCAGATGTAGGGGTCGCCCAGCCGGCTGATCGCCGCCTGCAGCGCCTGGGCCCCGACCGTGTTCGCGGTCGGGATGGTGACCTTCGGGTACTGGCCGGTCTGCTCGAAGACGTTCATCGCCTGCTTCATCGCCGCGCTGTTGACCTTGTCGATCTTCGCGAGGATGAGCTTCTTCTTGCCGTTCATCTGATTTTCCAGCGCGTTGACCGCCGCGATCTGCTGCTGCGCCGTCTCCTTGTCGCGCAGCGCCTGCTCGACCTGACGGCTCAGCGTGCTGACCATCACGCCGCTGGACTGGTCCATCTCGGCGATCGCGGACGCCTGGCTGAGGAACTGCCCCGGGTCGCCGGTGGTGAGCGCCTGGAACGTCGGGTCCAGGCCGGAGTTCATGTAGTTGGCCGCGGCCAGCTGGGCTATCGCCTGCTGACCCACCGCCAGCGCGGCCTGGCCGCGGCTGGCCGCCTGCTGCGCGATCTTGGCGTTGGCCTTGGCCCGGGTGAGCTGGATGCGCAGGCCGTCGTACTGCTCGCTCAGCGAGTTGATCTCGAACTCGAGCTGCTTGGCCTGCGCGACCAGGGCCTTCAGGTCCGGCTTGGGCGCGATGACCTGGGCGGCGCTGATGCCGCCGGGTATGGCGAGGGCAAGCGTGGCCGTGGCGGCGACCAGACTGGCAGCTCGGCTCAGTTTGCGCACAGCGATGCACGATATTGGAACCGCAGCTCGGTTGCCAACCGACTCGGTGGAAGTTTTACCTTTCAAGATCCTTACGGATCGGCTTGGTCGCTCTACGTCAGCGGCTATCGTGGACGGCGCCATGGCGTACACCATCAGGCCCGCGCGCACCGGGGACGTGCCCGTGATCAGGAAGCTGATCGATTCCAACGTGGAGTCCGGGCGCCTGCTGACCAAGGCCACCGTCACCCTCTACGAGGACGTCCAGGAGTTCTGCGTGGCTGAGCTGACCGCCGACGCGACGGTGGGCGGCTGCGGCGCGCTGCACGTGATGTGGGAGGACCTGGCCGAGATCAGGACGGTCGCGGTCCGGGAAGATTGCCGGGGCCTGGGAATCGGCCACGCGATCGTGGACACGCTGCTGCGCCGCGCCCGCTCCGTCGGCGTGAGCCGGGTGTTCTGCCTTACTTTCGCGGTGGACTTCTTCGGGCAGCACGGATTCCAGCAGATCAGTGGTACTCCCGTGGCCGCAGAGGTGTACCGCGAGCTATTGCGCTCCTATGACGAGGGCGTGGCGGAGTTTCTCGACCTGGAACGGGTAAAGCCCAACACACTGGGCAACACCCGCATGCTGTTGCGGCTGTTACCGGGACGGGAAAAATGAGCATAGGTGTTGCGCCCGAGACGACGCGGACCCGGCGGGCACGCCGGGCCCGGCGGCGGGCGCGGCCGCGGACTTCAGGAGGACGCCGTGTGGTCTGATCTCGCCGCGCTGACTCCGCCGCTGGTCGTATGCGTGGCCGTCCTCATCGGCGTGGCCATGCTGCTGCGCAGCCAGATGTCACCCAAGCGCCGCGCCGAGCGCGACGAGCGGCGCCGGTCGCCCGATCAGCGGTCTTGAAATATACGGAACGGCGGGTTTTATCCCGCCGCAGAAGTGCGCGAACTGGGCGAACAGCCGGGCGCGTGATCGATAGTCACGGTTTAGTTCATGATCTGTCGCGGGCCTCCGCGCTAACGGCTCTTCCCCCCTCCGATTACTCTCAGTAACGGCAACCGGATGGCCGCGGACAAGTCAAAGAAACTGTCGCGCCTTTTGGAATTGTCAACGCCAAGAGATTGGGTATACATTTAGCATCCGAAATACGTTGCTCCGTCAGAAGGGCTGTTTCATGGCACAGAAGGTGCAGGTGCTCCTCGTCGATGATCTCGACGGGAGCGAGGCCACCGAGACCGTAACGTTTGGGCTCGATGGCGCCTCGTATGAGATCGATCTGAGTTCCGGCAACGCGGGCAAGCTCCGTAAAGAGCTGGCGCACTATGTGGAGCACGCGCGCAAAGCGAGCTCTCAGGCCAGGCGCCGCCGGGCGCGTACTGGCCCGGGCCGCGAGCGCAGTGCCCAAATCAGGGCATGGGCCAAGCAGCGCGGTTACAAGGTCAATGAGCGCGGGCGTATTCCCGCCAACATCGTCGCGGAGTACGAGGCCGCGCACTAGTTACGCGCACGCCGGAGTTCGCGGGTTATGCGGACTCCATGAAGGAGCGGTGTCCCAGCGGATCGGCCCCGGCATTTCTGCGACGGCGGCGGGG
>DAIOWL010000808.1:0-3729 GCA_036758545.1 Streptosporangiaceae bacterium
CCGAGGTGATCCCGGTAGGCCGCCAGCAGCGCGTCGTCGGAATCCAGCTGCTGTTCGTTGCGCGTCCCGTCCCGGGTCTGGATGAGCATCCGGCCGCTGATGGACACCCGGCCGTCCGGAGTCAGCCTGGAGCAGATCGTGCTCTGGGTGAAGTGCGACAGCGGCGAGGTCTGCTGCCACCAGCACGTCGGGACGCAGTCCGCGAGCGAGCGCTCGCGGGTTTCGATACGGTACTCGGGCTTGCCGTCCTTCAGGACGTCGATATCTCCTTCGTCGGCATCGACGAGCCGGAACCGGCCGGCCGGATCGTCCTGGTCATCCCGTGTCTCCAGCAGCAGCGGATAATCGCTGTGACTGCCGAAGCCCACGTCGGCGAGCCAGGGACCGGTGCCGTCGGCGGGGCGCACGATGAGCGCCAGGTGGTCGAGGGGCGGGCTGAGGCCGGCCTCCCCGTATACCCGGGCGCCGACCCGGCGCACCCGCGCGCCGAGCGCCTCGAGCAGCAGCGCGAAGGCCCCGTTGAGCTCGTAGCAGAAGCCGCCGCGGCGACGGCGCACGATCTTGTCGATCAGGTCGGGCTCGTCCAGCGAGATCGGTTCGGCCAGGTGAATGCTCAGGTTCTCGAACGGTACGGTCAGCTGGTGCGCCCGGTGCAGCGTGCGCAGACCCGCCGCGTCACCGACGGCTGACGCAGCGACGCCGATGCGGTCCAGGTACGCCACCACGGTTTCGTGATCCATCGAGTCCTCTCTGAAGCCGCTGGTCAGCCGAAGGTAAACGAGTAGGCCTGAAGCCCCGGCGAGAGCCTGATGGTCACGGTGCCGTCCCCTGCGGGCTGCTTGGTGGCGACGGTGTAGATGTCGGGGGCGCCCGAGACGCGGATGACCTTGCTCGTGCCGCCAGCCGAGACGGTCAGCGTGCCGGTGCCTCCGACGTCGAGGTAGACCTTCGAGGCGTGGAAGGCGAGCGTGATCCCGGCGCCCTGGCCCGCGGTGATCGACTCCTGGCCGATGGTCCAGGCGCCGGCGAGGGCGAAGGAGTCCGTGGGGAGGGTGGCGGGCGCCGTGAACTGGCCGGTCGCGTAGCGGGTGCTGCCGTGGTACCCCTGCTGGCGCTCGGCGCCGAGATAGGTCTCCGGTGTCTGCGCTGCGTCGTCGGGGGTGGTGTCGGGGACGTCGGTCGCCCGGGGCAGGGCTATCCCGGGGTGCGCCGCGCTGAGCAGCTGGCGGATGAGCTGCTCCTCGCCGCCGTAGTCGCCTTCCCCGATGGAGATGTGCCTGATCTGGCCGCTGGCGTCGATCAGGTACCCCGCCGGCCAGGACTGGTTGTCGTAGGCGTTCCACGTGCCGTAGGAGTTGTCGAGCGCGACGGGGAAGGTCAGGCCGAGCCTGCGCACGCCGGCGGCGACGTTGGACGGCACGTGCTCGAAGGCGTACTCGGGCGTGTGCACGCCGACGACCTCGAGCCCGTCGGAGGCGTAGGCCCTGGCCCAGGCCTCGACGTGCGGGAGCTCGCGCTGGCAGTTGATGCAGGAGTAGGCCCAGAAGTCGACCAGGACGACCTTGCCCTTGAGCGAGGCCAGGCTCACCGGTTGGCCGCCGGGGGTGTTCAGCCACTGCTGAATGCCGCTGAACGCGGGCGCGGGGCCGCACTTCTCGAGACCGGAGCCGCCGTACAAGGCCGCTGTCTGGCAGGCCTGCAGCGATACGCTGCCGCCGCCCTGGGGTGCCGCCTTGGCCCCCTTCTCCAGGGAGTTGCCGACGGTTTCGAAGTAGTTCGGGATATCGCGCTGGATGATGTCGGAGAGGTTGAACGTCAGCGCGACGGCCAGGACGATGACGACGGCACCGCTGACCGCGCGGAAGGCCCCCTGGTGACGCCGGAAGGCCCCGAGCCGCTGGGTCAGGCCGCGGCCCGCCAGCGCGAAGGCGAGCAGCGGGATCGCGGTGCCGACGGCGAAGCCCAGGGTGAGGCCGATCGTGCGCAGGCCGATGTGGCCGGTCGCGCCGGCCACGGTGATGGCGGCGAGCACCGGCCCCGCGCACGGCACGAAGACCGCGCCGAGCGCGATCCCGAGGAGGAAGCCGTTGCGGCCGGTGCCGACGGCGCGCTGAGGGAAGCGGTAGAACGGCCGCTCGATCAGGTGACCGAGCGGCGGTACCAGCAGCCCGAGACCGACCAGGAGCAGCAGGGCCAGGCCGAGCCACCGGATGGCGTCGTCTGGCAGGTGCAGGCTGGCCAGGATGAGGCTGCCGAACAGGGTGAAGACCGCGAAGCTCAGCGTCAGGCCGAGGACGACGAGATAGGGCCGCCGCCGCGCCGACTCAGCGTCCGGCCCCGTCTCCGGCCCGGCGCTGCCGCCGCCGAGCAGGACGACGGGAAGCACCGGCAGGACACAGGGGGACAGGCCCGTGATGATTCCGCCGACCAGGCCGATCAGCACCAGCGTCACGCCACAACCTCCCGCTGACGGCCGGGCCCAGGATCGTTCCGGTTCTCTGTCTGTAAACCGGAGCGGGCTTCCAGGAGTTCCCTGGTCGTATCAGGTGCCCAGGTTATAGGCGATGGTTGCCCAGTTGCTCGGGTCGTCCTGCCGCTGGAACGAGATCCCGCTGCAGCCTTTCGGCAGGTTGACGCTGACCTTCTGGGTAGCCGGGCCGATGGTCACGATCGTGATGTTGGCGAATTCGTGGGAGTCGTTGGAGTACGGAGCCACCCGCAGCCGGTTCGGGGTCTTGCCTTCGCCGCCGGGGTCGCAGAAAAAGGAGATCCACCTGAACTGGCCCCCGCCGAAGGCAACGGCGCCGTACTTCTTGTCGTTCTGGATCTGCATTTCTTCCTCCGCGAGAAGCAGGCTCTTTTGAGTCGGGGGATGCCAGCCCAGATCTGACAGGCTGGCGAGAGTGCCATGGTAGATAGACGTATCGCAGAAACCGCAGCCGCTCCAGTTCGTCCGGTTCGAGCCGACCTGGCCGTCGGTGCTCTGCCACAGGGTGTGCGGCAGCAGTCCGGCCTCGGAAGCCTGATAGGCCGCTATCCAGGTCCGGCGGGCCGAGTGGAAGATGGGCGCGAGCCCGGCGTCGACCGCGAAAAACTGGCCGCTGTACAACCATGAACGCTGGCTGAGCGGCAACGACACGAGGTTGTACGCGTCGTCAATGATGCCGAACCACTGGTTAGCCCGGCCCAGCTGGTTTCCCGATCCCTCTTCCAGATCGAGTATGGGAATCTCGCCCTCGTTAAGGTTCGGGCCAATCCAGTTGATGAACGCATTGGCCTGCGAGCGCACATCCTGACCCGCTCGCAGGTACTGATACAAACCGCAGAACCCGAACTTGAGCGATTTGATCCTTGCCCGGTTCGACACGAGCATTCCGTCAAGGTGGGAATTCCCGTACCCGACTCGAATGATCGCCGCCCCGCCGTTCTGGGACTTGATCCCCGCCCAGTTGGGGGCGTTGCCGCTAGCCGGCGACTGGAACTCGCTGACATCCGGCAGCTTGACAGTCATGCCCCTTCCCCTCCCCTGCGTTCCCGGTGACAGTGGCCAGGCTAGGTCCTCGGTACCGTCTGCACCCCGCAAACCCGGCACTCGCCCGTCTCGGTCAATGCATCATGGACGGCTTTATCCGCCAATAGCCGGATTGCGATGAGCTCGCACCCTCCGCGCGCGCTTACCGGGCCCGGTCCGTGATCCGCAGGTAGTACCCGGCCGGGTCGAGAACCCGG
>DAIOWL010000809.1:0-3726 GCA_036758545.1 Streptosporangiaceae bacterium
GGTGGGCGATACTGGGATCGAACCAGTGACCTCCTCGGTGTGAACGAGGCGCTCTCCCGCTGAGCCAATCGCCCGCTGCCGGGCTTTGGGACCGTCCCGGCGCTTCCATAGGGTAGCGCATCCTCACGGCGCGCCGCACGTCCGGCGCGGCGGGCGCCTCCCGCCGGGACTTTCGTCACTCTACGTAATGGCCAAATCCTGCAAACGTGCGCTTCAGAACGCTTTTAATTACGCTCAGTATTGTTAATGGAACGCCTTGTAGATAAGTACGTGAGATGAGGGCGATAGGCTATGCAATCCGCGTGGCGAAACACTAAACTTCATCAACGTCGTCGCCCTGGCCGGACGGCATTTGTCCAGGTCAAGGCAATGATGAGGGCTCGTCTTCCGGCAGGGAACGAAAGGCGCAAAACGGAGTGCTTACCATCAGTGAACGCTTCACCCTCCGTTGGCGTCATAGTCGCCCGCCGACCGCGTCTGATTGGATAAGCCCGGTTGTCCGGGTCCCGGCTAAGTAGGGGTGGGTAGGCGATGAACCGAAGCAGCAGCACCACGATCTCGGCCGAACTCGGTCTGAAGCTTGTTGTCCCGCAGCAAACGATTGTCCCTCTTGTGGCCAGTATGTACTACAGCGGCAGCGACCCGTACGCGGTGCGCATGGCGTTCCATGTCGGCACCGACGAGCCGGTCGAGTGGATCTTCGCCAGGGACCTGCTGGCAGCCGGGGTCGAGTCGCGCCAGGGCGAGGGAGACGTGCAGGTGTGGCCGTCGGCGGTATCGGCCGCGGAAACCGGCGAGCTAGACGTGATCGGCGCGCCTGAGTCCCGGGGAATCCCGGGAAAGGTCTTGAATATCGAGCTGTCGTCGCCATTCGGCCAGGCTCACTTTGAGGCGCCGGCCGAGGCTATGTCGGCGTTCCTGCAGCGGACATATCAAATCGTCCCGGCTGGACAGGAAGGCCGGCACATCGACATCGAGACGGAACTGAACGACCTGCTCCGCAACGCCTAACAAGCCATCTAGGCCTGCAGCCCTCCTGACAGAGGCGACCCCGGTCCGCTCCTCCGTGGTGGACCGGGGTTACTTTTCGTGACGAACCGGCCCACCACGGATGGCTACTGGAAGCCTTCGACGGCTTCGGCGGCGGTCTGGCAGATCTGCGGGAGCAGGTCGTTCACCGCGGCGAGCTGAGCCGCCACCTCGCGGTCGATGTCCATCCGCGGCACCGCGGACCGGACCACGGCGTGCACCGCCTTCAGCGGGACGCTCGGCTCGGCCACGTCCGCCCGCAGGTCGATCCCCTGGGCGGCACAGCAGATCTCCACGGCCAGGCAGGCCCGGACGTTGCTGACCACGTCGCGCAGCTTGCGGACTGAGGTCCAGCCCATCGACACGTGGTCTTCCTGCTTGCCCGAGGTCGGGATGGTGTCCACGCTGGCCGGGTGGGCGAGCACCTTGTTCTCGCTGACCAGCGAGGCCGCGGTGTACTGGGCCAGCATGAAGCCGGAGTTGGTGCCGGCCGCCGGGGCCAGGAACGGAGGCAGGCCGCGGGAGAACGCCGGGTCGAGCATCCGGTCCACCCGGCGCTCGCTGATGGACGCGAGCTCGGCGACGGCCATGGCGAGCATGTCGGCGGCGAACGCGAGCGGCTCGCCGTGGAAGTTCCCCGTGGTCATGACCTCGCCGTCGGGCACGATGACCGGGTTGTCCACCACCGCGCCCAGCTCGGTGGTGATGATCTGGCGGGCGAAGGTGAGCACGTCCCTGACCGCGCCGTGCACCTGCGGCGCGCAGCGCAGGGAGTAGGCGTCCTGCACCGCGTGCCTGCTGTGCCGGTGGCTGGCCAGCAACCCCGACCCGGCCAGCAGCCCGCGCAGGTTGGCCGCGCTGACCAGCTGCCCCGGATGCGGCCTGATGATCTGGACCCGCTCGTCGTAGGGCCGGTCGGTGCCGAGCAGCGCCTCCACCGAAAGCGCGCACGCCACGTCGGCTGCCTGCACCAGCATCGCGGCGTCGTGTATCGAGAAGGCCAGCAGGGCCTGCATGGGTTCGGTGCCGTTGACCAGCGACAGGCCTTCCTTGGGGGCGAGCGTCAGCGGCTCGAGCCCGTGCTCGCGCAGCACCTCGCCGGCCGGGCGGCCGGCTGGCGGGTCGCCCGGCGAGCGCAGCCGCCCCTCCCCGATCAGCGGCTGGGCCAGGTGCGCGAGCTGGGCCAGGTCGCCCGAGGCGCCGACCGAGCCCTTGCCCGGGATGACCGGCAGCAGGTCGAGGGAGAGCAGTTCGAGCAGCCGGGCGGGCAGGTCGGCGCGCACGCCGGAGTACCCGGCCGCCAGCGTCCGGGCCCGCAGCAGGAGGATCGCCCGCACCGTCTCGTCGTCCAGCGGCGCGCCGGTGGCCGCCGCGTGCGAGCGCACGATCGCGCCCTGCAGCGTGGTGAGGTCGGCCTCCCCCACCGGCGTGTCGGCCAGCGCGCCGAACCCGGTGTTCACCCCGTACACCGGCGCGTCGCCGCGCAGCGCCTCCACCACCACCGAGCGGCTCCTTTCCATCCGCTTCGGTACGTCGTCGCCCAGCTTGACCCTGGCCTGCCCGTGCGCCACCGCGACAACGTCGTCTACGGTCAGGGCGCTTCCGTCTACTACCACATCTCGCATGATCGGTAGCTTAGGGAAGATCCACCCCGAAGGTGCTGGCCAGGCCCTCAATACCGACCGGGGTGACGCGCACGCTGCGGCGCCGCGGCCCGCGCTCGATCCAGCCGAGCTCGAACATCCGGCTGGTGATCGCCGCAGCCAGGGCGCCGTTCAGGTGCCTGCGGCGCTGCGTCCAGTCGATGCAGGTCCCCGCGAACTGCCGGCGTGAGCGGCGGAGCTGCAAGAGATTCAGGCCGAACGAGCTGAGTTCCTTCGCTCCGGCCCCGGTGACTTCGAAGCGATGGGAAGACGTGTCACCCCGGTCCGTTCGGCCTGATTTCTCTTCCAGCAGGCCCTGGCGCAGCAGGCCGTCCAGCACCTCCACCCCCGCCCGCCCGGCGAGGTGGTCGTAGCACGTCCTGGCCTCAGCCAGCGCGGCCGCCTCACGCGACTGGCGCAGGCTGCGCACCGGCAGGCCGGGGCTGATCAGGCCGAGGGCCTCCAGCGCCGCCGCGACCTCATGCCCGGCCAGCCGGTAGTAGCGATGCCGGCCCTGCCGGATGACGGTGATCAGGCCGCCCTCGAGCAGCTTGGACAGGTGGAAGCTGGCGGTGGCCGCGCTCACGCCGGCCATCCGGGCCAGTTCCCCCGCTGCCAGCGGGCGGTCCGGCAGCAGCGCGCGCAAGATCGCGGCGCGGGTCGAGTCGGCGATCAGCGCCGCGGCCGACGCGATGTCGGCGTCCCACTGAAGAGGTTGAAGGGTTTCAGCCGGTACGGTCATACTCCGACGCTAGCTCAACTATTTTTCGACCGGCATCGAAACATAACTGATGCCTACTGGGCTACGAAATGGCTGGTCCGGCCGCATGAGATGGGCCGCGCGGCCCGGCCTGGACGCCGCCCGAGAGCGCGGAGCACGTGTCCGGAGTGTACGGCTACGCGGACTATGCGGGAAACTCGAGGTGACGCTGGGAGGCAATCCGAGTTTGCGCGAGCGGCAGGATCGGCTACAGTTCTGATCGCACCCCAAGGGTGCGCTGCGGACGTGGCTCAGTTGGTAGAGCATCACCTTGCCAAGGTGAGGGTCGCGGGT
>DAIOWL010000810.1:0-3714 GCA_036758545.1 Streptosporangiaceae bacterium
GGCTACGATCTGGCCATTGCGGACTCTGGAAACCTGGATGTTCGAGACCTGGAACGAGCGGCCTGTCGTGGTCACCAGCCCGTCGTAGTCCCATTCGGCGACGATGACCTCTGGGTCACTGGTCTGGTGCACCGTGATGTTGCGGGCTTTGAGTTCCAGCGGCATCCGTGCCACCGCGGCGAAGTACCTCCGGATTGCCTCACGCCCGTCCAGACGTGTCGGCGCGGGCAGAGCGAAGGGGTATTCGACCAGTGCGTCCGGAGCATACAACTCGTCAAGCATTTGCCATCTGCTATGCGAAATCCCATTGATCAGGCGTTCGAAGATTTCGCGTGGACTGGCTGATTCGGACGCGATGAGACACTCCCTGCGCTGTCAGCGGCTGCGGATCAGGCCGGTCTTCATCTTAACGACCGCGCAGGTTCAGCCATCCTCGCAGCCGATACCGTCGTTGTCGCTATCGAGTCCGTAGATGTCCGTTCCGATCACCTGAACCGGTCCCTGGACGTAAGCGGGACCATTGCCGCTGCCGCCTGCGCAGTCGACATCGCTGGCGATCGGCACACAGGCACCGCTGTAGTTCGGGTCGCACTGCTGCGTTTCCTTTGTTCCGACCGCAACGACCCGAGTGACAGGCGCCCTGACGATCACCTTCCTTACCAGCTTTTTGTGCGTCTGAATCCCGTTGCGGAACGTCACCCTATAGGTGAGGACCTCTACCCCTCGGACGCCAGGATTTCTCACCCTGGTGCTGCCCTTAGAAAGCGCGGAATCATTCACTCTTATCGTCTTGAACGGGATAGCCCGCCTGCGGGTAACGGTTCGCTTCTTGACTACTGGGGAGGCTTGCGCCGGGGTGCTCGGTGCCACGGAAGGCGACGCGGACGCGGCGGCTGGTACTATCGCGGCTCGTGTGGCTGTTGCTGTCGGCGTAGCTCCTGACCCACAGGCGCTAATTATCAGCAGGCCGCTGACCGCTAATGTGATCTTAAAGGCAGATTTCATGCCTCTAGGTTTACCCGGCCGGGCTCAGTTCCGCCAGGAGATTCATGCCGGCGGATTGATCAGGCCGGGGTGTGATCGCTGAGGTATAGAGCAGCCCAACCGGATCTAGCGGTCCGGCGGTTCCGGTTCGGCTCGGCCATCTCAGCCATCCTGCGGATGGCCAGAGAGCATACGAGACCTGCGCTTTTGTATGAATATGTGCCTCATCAAGGGGCCTATCCCGACCGTGGAGCCGGGCGTAAACTGCCGTCCTAGGCACGCGCCACCGGGCAAAGTCCTCGCGATCGATGTCAGCGCAGGACGCTCCAGTGGGCCAGGCGCAGGGGGAGCGCGGACCGGCGTGGCCGTATCCAGGGGAGGGGCAGTCATGCGAGTCATGGCGAAGATCACGATCCCGGTCGAGTCGGGAAGCCGGGCGGTCAAAGACCGGAGCATCGGCGGGCTGATCCAGGGCGCCGCGGAACGCTGGAAGCCGGAAGCGATGTACTTCGGTACCTTCGACGGGCACCGGACCGCCTTCATGGTGTTCGATATGCCGGACTCGTCCGACATGGTCCCGTTCGGTGAGCCGTTCTTCATGGCGCTCGACGCCGATGTAGAGGTCGTCCCGGTCATGAACGCCGACGACCTGCAGAAGGGATTCGGCAAGCTCAGCTGACCGAACGGCTCCGGCAGGCTGTCGCGGGCTCTGCGAGCGTAGGCCCGAGTTGTGGTGGCCTTGTTTGATGGCCCTCGCCACCGCCCGTGCCGTCCGGGCGGTGGCGATGCCGATTTACCTGCGAGGCCACTACGCGTACCGGGCATCCATCGTGGTGGTGACGCGTCCGGTGGTGATGTCGTAGACGTGGCCGGACACGCTCACCTTTGGTGAGAGCAGCGGCGATGCGAGCAGGCGCTCGACGTCGGTCTTGACGGTGAGGTGCGGGTCGGCGACAGCGGAGGCGTCCAGCGTCGCCTCGGGGACTCCGGTCGCCTCGGCGGCCTGCCGCCGGAAATCGGGGTCAGCGAGAAAACCGGTTCCGCATTGCGTGTGGTGGATGACCGCGACCTCGAAGAGCGTGTCTGCCGGGCCCTGACGGCCGAACAGCTGCTCAGCGAGGAAGGCGAGGAAGGCGATGTCGTCGACGACGGCCTGGGTGACTCGTCCCCCGGCGTTGCGGATGACCGGAGCGTCTCCGAGCTGGAGTCCGAGGACGATGGCCGGGTCGACCCGGTGGTCGAGGCAGGTGACGACGAGCATCTGCGCCGCGGGCAGGCCGAGCGGCACGGGGGTGTAGGTACGGGCGAACTGCTCATTGCGCTCGAGCAGGGGATTCATCCTGGTCATGGTGGTTCCGTTCGGTTTCGGAGGGTTATCGCTGGACAGCGGCCGGGGTGCCCAAGCCGTGGCGAACCGCGATGTCGCGGATGGCCGCGGCGAGGAGGTCGGGGTGCTCGCTCGTGGTCAGGTGACCGCCGGGGAAGGTGAGGACTTCGGCCTGCGGTACCCGCTCGCGGGTGGCCGCGATCTGCCGGTGCTCGTAGGGGTCCTCGTCGCTGCCGCCGACGTAGAAGGCGACCATGCCGTCTAGGTCACGGGCGATCGCGGCCAGATCCCAGCGCTGCGCGTGGCGGCGGTGCTCACCGACGAACCCCGCTGCGTTGTGGAGGAATGCCGCTCCGTCTCTCCGGGTGACCGCCGACCACATCTCGGCGAGTTCCTCCGGAGAGGGGTCATAGCCCCGGGAGTGCATTCGCGCCTGCCTCATCGCCGTGCCGAACACGCGCGATGAGCGTTGCGCCCGCCGCATCCCCAGTGCGCCCAGCGGGGTGCGCAGCAGCGGCGTGCCCTGCCACGGATGCGTGTGCATATCGGCGAACAAGCCGCCGTTCACCATGAACACGGCCGTGATCACCGGCCCGGCAGTGTCGCGGGCGGTAGACCGCTCTAGCTGGCGGCGCAGCAGTTCGAGCAGCGCCAGCGAGGTGTAGTCGAAGGTGACGACGACGGTGCGGCGCACGCCGTGGTGGCGCCAGAGCGCCTCGACCAGGTTCGCCCGCTCGACGGTGGAAAACGGATAGTCCCGAGGCTTGTCCGAGTCACCCTGCCCGGCCGGTTCTACGTACAGCCGCGGGCCGAGGTCGTCGCCGAGCATCCCGTCCACCTGCGCCCAGCCGTAGGAGCCCTCCGGGAAGCCGGGCAGCAGCGTGAGCCACACGGTGTCCGCGTCCCGCTCAGCGGCGACCACGCGCTCGAAGACCCGGAGCGCGCCCGGGGTCGCAGCGGCTTCCTCCTCGGTCAGCACGCGCGCAGCTTCCGGATCGTAGGGGATCCGCCGCCCGCCGCCGAACCACTCCGCCGCTGTCACCAGCGCCTGGTCCTGCCGTGGCGGATCCGTCGTGTTGTACCTGCTCATCGGGAATCTCCCTATCATTTAGTGGACGCTGTACACGTTAGTCCGCAAAGTGGACGCTGTCCACTTTGTTATTCTGTCGCCGTGGCAGCCAGCCGATCAGGACAGGCGAAAGACCAAGCGGTCGCGGAGCGAAGGCGCCGTCCGCGAGGTGCCGTCCGCGACGGCCTGGTCGCCGCCGGGCTGCAACTGGCCCGCACCGGCGGCCCAGACGCCGTCGTATTGCGTGAAGCGACACGAATGGTGGGCGTGGTGCCCAATGCCGCCTACCGGCACTTCGCTGACCGTGACGAGCTCCTCGCCGCGGTCTGCGCGG
>DAIOWL010000811.1:0-3708 GCA_036758545.1 Streptosporangiaceae bacterium
CGGCAGCGTGATCGAGCCGGACCAGATGCCGGGCGCGGCCCAGGCCAACCCGTGGCTGGACGCGGTGGGCGCGGCGGCCAGCTCGGCCTGGGCGGCCTCGAACCGGGCCCGCGCCTCGTTCACCCGGGCCTGGCGCGCGCTGGGACCGAGGAGACGGCCGAAGCCGACCGCCGGGACGGGCGCGAAGTCGTCCCAGTCCGGCGCGGGCAGCGCGGACCCGAGCGGGCCGGGATCGAATCGGTGTTCCCGCGAGGCGGCCAGCAGCCGCTCGAAGGTCAGCGGCCGGAGCGGCAGGACGCCGGTCAGCACCTCGCCGAGCGCCTTCATCCGCCCCTCGACCTCGGCGGTCTGCTCCGCCGCCGCCCGCTGCCGCTCCGCCAGGTGCTCCTGCTGGCGGAGCCGTTCGGTGTCTTTCTCGCGCTGCCGGCGCTCGCGCGCCAGCCGGTCTTCGTCGCGCCGCTGCGCGGCGAGGCGCTGCTCCCACGCCGCGAGGCTCCCGATCCGGGCCATGGCTCCCCTGGTCTGCGCACGGACAGCTACGGAATGACCATAACCTGTGGTCGGACGCCAGAAAAGGTCGCGGCTGGCCTAACCCTGGCCCTGCTCCCTCACCCGGCCCGCGGACTGCTGGGCCTGGCCGGTGACGTCCGAGGCGGCCGACTGGGCCTCGCCGGTCACGGTGGAAGCCGCGTCCGCGGCCGTCTCCCTGACCGCTCCGACTCGTTCCTGCGCGGACTCCCTGAGTTCCTGGGCCGCCTGCTGGCCCGCCTGGCCGAGCTGTTCGGCCACCGGGCGGCCCTGCTCCGCGGCGAAATCCTTGACCTGGGTCGCGACCTGCTGTTCGGGTTCGGTGGCCGGCAGCAGTGAGGAGATCAGCCAGCCTGCGCCGAAGGCGATCAGCCCGGCCGCGAGCGGGTTTCCCTCGGTGCGGCGGCGTACGGTATCCGGTGCGGAGCGGGCCGTGTCGACGGCCGACGAGACCGTATCGGCGGCTGACGACGCCGCGCCAGCGGCCGTGTCTCGCGCGGCGTAAGCCCGGGCGCTGACGCTCTCCCGCGCGCCCGAGGCCGTCGAGCCCGCCGTCTGGTACGCATCTGATGTGCTGCCCATGATCCTGTCCTTCATGTTCGTCATGGCGGAGCGGGTACGCCGGACCCGGCGTTCCACTATCCGCGGCGGGCTGAGCTTGTCCGTCAGCGCGTCGACGTCGGCGCTCAGCTCCCGCTGGGTCTGGTCGATCTCGCTGCGAATCTGATCGGGATCAGTTGACATGGTTATCTCCTCACCGCCCCCTTGAGGGTTTCCGGCACTTCGCTGACGGTCTGCACGGTCCGTTCCGGCTTCGGGTTGACCTCGCGCATCCGCTGGCGGCCGACGGCGAACAGCACGGCGCCGATCACCGCCCAGATGGCAGTCACGATGAGCGCGGCCCATCCGGGTGCCATCACCTCGGCGAGCCCCCACCAGGCCGCGATGGAGACGAACAGCAGCACCATGTAGCCGGCGAAGCCGGCCGCACCGAACATGCCCCCCGCCTTCGCCGCCTTGACCGCCTCTTCCTTGACCTCGGCCTTGGCCAGGGTGAGTTCCTGGCGCATCAGCGTGGACAGGTCCTGGGTGACCTCGCCGATCAGCTCGCCGACCGAGGCGCTGGTAACGTCACGGCCGCTCTGAGCGGCGACCGCGCTGGCCCGCAGGTCCGGGTCCTGCGGCGTCACGGCTGCTGCCCGGGCCGGTAGGTCTCCGGGCCGCTGTCCGGGAAGCCGCCTTCCTCATAGCCGCCTTCTTCATAAGGACTGCCCTGGACTCCATAGGGACTGCCCTGGACTCCGCCGCGACCGTGGGGACTGTCCGGGACGATCTCATCGGCCGGGTATCCGGGCATGGGGGTGGTCCAGTCCGGGTCGGGTGGCGGCGGGATCGCCGCACCCGGCGGGATCGCCGCACCGGGCGGTATCTCCCGAGGCGGCCACTGCGTGCCGGGGAGCTGGCTGCCGGACCTCTGGCCGCCGGAGTTCTGGCCGCCGGAGTTCTGGCCGCCGGAGTTCTGGCCGCTGGAGCGGGCCGCGTCGGTCATGCCCCGGGTCAGGCGACCCGCGGCCAGGCCCGCGGCCACGGCACCAGCCAGGAACACGCCCGGGCGACGGCGGGCGAAGTTCCTGACCGCCTGCAGCAGGTCGGCGGGCTCGCGCTGTTCGAGCCAGGAGGCGGCACCGTGGATGCGCTCGGCCGCCTGCTGCGCGACCTCGGTGGCCACGCCGGACTGGCCACCCTTGGCGGCCATCTCCTGCAGTTCGTCCGCCACGGAGCGAAGCTGGTGAGCGGCCCTCTGCTGCTGGACATACGCCTGGTCGCGGGCGTGCCCGCCGGCCTCGCCGGCCAGGTCACGCGCCTGGCGCGCGGTCTCCGATACTACTTCCCTGGCCTGATCGGCGGCGGTCTGCGCGACGCGGCCGCCCGCCTCGCCCGCGGACCGGCCGACGTTCGCGGCCTCGTCCCGCGCGACGGAAGTGGTAGACGGCTGGTCCTGCGGGCCGGGACCCGGCTGAGGGTAAGCCCTCACGTTCTCGGGCATGGTGGCCCCTCCTTCTTTCTGGTCATCAAGTCGCGGGCCGCTACCCGGGAGCAGGTGCGTCACTCCTCCGCACCCGATCTTCTAGGTGAGAATTTCCTGGCAGGGAAAACAGGGTTTGGCGGCCTGTGCGGGGGCAGGGAAACGCGCCCGGGCTGTGACTGGTGAGGTTCCGGAGGCGGTGCGCTAGCCGAGGGCATTAGGCGAAGAGGTCTTCACCTCGCCGCGTGCCACCACCTACCGGGCCCGCTTCGCGACCGGCGCCATCCACCTGGCGACGGCCGAGCCGGGCTGGACGACGTCCAGGATCAGAGCCAGCCCGCATACCGTGCCGATACCGACGGCCGCGCCGGCCACCGTGTCGGTGAAGTAGTGGAAGCGCACCGCGATGACGCCGATGACGACGGCCACGCAGGCCAGGTACGCCACGGCGAGGATCAGGACGCGCAGCAGGCGCGCCATCTCCGGCCGTGGCGGCGCGAGCAGCAGCACGGTAGCCGTGGCCGCCAGCGCGGCGATCGTCGCGGTGTGCCCGCTCGGGTAGACGACCTGGCCGATGTAGGTGCGGTGGACCAGCGGCTTGAGCAGCCCGTCGGTTATCACGGCCGTCACCGGGACGGCCAGGATGGCCAGCACGGCTCCGCGGCGCCGCCCGGTGAGCAGGCAGCCGAGGGTGAGGGCCGCGGTCAGCGCGACGGCCGGAATCGTCGTGCCGGGAAAGGCGAGCCACAGGGCCAGGGTCTGATGGCCGGCGAACCAGGTGATGACCGGAGCGTCGACGGAATGGTCGAACCGGTCCGCGGTGTTCTGGCGGGTGAACATGGCACCGAGCACGGCGACGATGACCACGCAGCCGGCCAGCAGGACACCAGCCCGGGGGCGCGCGGAGGCGGCTAGCAGCGGCAGGCCGGTCCGCGTGCCTTCCATGCGCCCCCCTCTGGCGGAAGTTCCCCCACCTTATCCGGGCAGGTCCCGCTGTCTACATGGGCAGACAACGAAAGAGCCGTGGGGCCTGCTTTGGGGCGTGGCCCAAGATCTGGCCGGGCGAAATGGTTGCATATGCCATTGATCCGGCTGTCCCGCTATGCCAGCGTCGGCGGTGCGGACCTGCGCAAAGAGGCGTGACGAGGAGGGCT
>DAIOWL010000812.1:0-3699 GCA_036758545.1 Streptosporangiaceae bacterium
GGGGCCGGGTGTCAGGACAGGCCGTGCTGCCGGCACCATGCGTGAACGCTTCCGGCTTCGCTTTCGGCTGTCTGCTGCCAGTGCGGGTCTGCGGTGATCGCGTCTGCCACTGAGGTCTGGACGGCGAGGGCCTTGGTGAGTCCGGTGATCTGGAAGATGCGCAGGGTGCGCGGAGTGCTGATGGCCAGTGCGAGCGATCCGCCGGCCTGGCGGAGCCGTCTGAGGCCGCCGACGAGGGCTCCCAGGCCGGTCGAGTCGAGGAAATCTACCCGGTCCAGGTCGGCGATGAGGTGCACGGCGCCCTTGGCCGCCAGCTCCCGGATCTGCTCGCGCAGCATGGGCGCGGTATAGACGTCGACCTCGCCGGTCACCTGAAGGACGGCGCAGTCGCCGATTGGCCCGACGGTGTCCAGGTGGAACTCGCCCATGTCCGGCTCCCATCGGCCGTGTGTCATGACAGGAATTGACAAAGAAAGCTACGCAGTTACACTAGCGCTATCAGCGAGGCATTGTCAATCGGAACTGCGCATTGTCATTGCCAGGAATGACACCAAGGGGTCGGGATGCGGGTCGAAGAAGCCATAGGCAGGCAGATCGCGCGCCTGCGCACGCAGCGGCAGCAGTCGCTGGCCGACCTGGGCGAAGCCCTCGGCTGCTACCTGGGCAAGCCCTGGAGCAGGCAGGCCGTCCATCAGGCCGAACGCGGCCAGCGCTCCTTTACCGCCGCCGAACTCACCGCCCTTGCCCTTGCACTCGACACCTCCGTCCAGGCCCTGTTCCGCGCCGAGGACGACCAGATCGAACTCCCCGGCCGGGCCATCTCCCCTGAGGAGTACCGCGGCATCCTGTTGAACAGGCAGAAGGACACGCCTTTGGACGGGCTCGAGGAACTGATCGTCGCGCTGAACGATATCGGCGAGGTCCTCGAGCGCCCCGCCCTGGCCCGCCTGGCACGCATCGGCCGGGCGGCCGAACAAGTGACCGGCACCCCAACGGCCTAGGCAGGCCCCGCAGGCGGCGGCCATCCCGCCGGACTCACCACCCCGCAAGCGCCGGCACCAGCGGGACGGTCATCGATCTCAATGACACCGAACTTGGTATTAGGTGCGATTGCCGCAAGGCCGCAGCCTGTCGCCTGCCTTGCCGGCCGATTTTCAGGCCGCGGCTGTTGGTGCCCGGCCGTCGCGCTGGTGAGGGACAAGGACGCAGAGCCGGCGCTGCGTCCGTCTCCGCATCGGGAACCATGCCGGTTTCTGCGATGCGCATGGGAGCTCAGGATGTGCCGGTGCCGTGCTGGTCGCGGATGATGGCTACGGCCTCGTGCTGGGTGAGCGCGGAGCCGGCCGGGAACGCCTGATCGAACAGGTCCGCGCCCAGGCGCTGGCGGACCCGGGCGACCAGTTCGGCTTCCGTCCGCCGCAGCAGCGGCCATGTCGGCAGGCCGGCCCGCTGACGTATGCCCTGGGCCGCGCCTTCCAGCCGGTCGGCCCGTTCCGGGTCGCCGTCGGCGAGCGCCAGCCAGGCATACGTGGCCAGGCACAGGGCGGTGCCGATAGGAACGGCGCATACAACCACCAAGTGCTCCGGGCCGTGTGGTAGCCGGCGAGCAACCGGTCAGGCGAGCACCCACAGCTCGGTAAATGGCGGGGTGATGTGCCAGATCGTTTCAAGGCCCGCTGGCAGGGAAACCAAGTCGCCAGGCTTGAGCATAAGCGTCGGGCCGCCGGCGATCTCGATGGCCACCTCGCCCTGGAGCACGTGGATCGTCTCGCGCTGGGACGGTGTCCACGGGCTAGGGCCATCGACAGTGGTGAACCGGGTCAGGCCCGCCCACACCCCGCCGGCGTGGACGAGCTCGTGCATCTCGCTGCCGGGAACCTCCGGATCAGGCTCCCACTCCTCGGTCCTCACGGTCGAGACGAACACGCCAGGATGCGGCTCCATCATTCACCCTCCTGCCTGCCAGTGCCGGGCGAGCTCGATCATCACGCCGAGGTCCAGCGGCCCGTCTGTCACCACGCTGCGCACACGGTTGACACGGCCGCGCCGCTCAGACTCGGCGCACCGCGCCGCCGACCTGGACTCCAGCCACACTATGTAACTAGCGCTGGCAGGCGTAACACGCAAGTAGCCGCCGATATGGCGCAGATCTTCTCTCGCCAGGGCCGGTGATTGCGGCGCGCAGACATGGGTGTTCTGCGCTCTAGCGTCGTCCAGATTTTGCCCATCCCAAAGTCGCGGGCCTCGACGGGGGCGGGAGCCGATGGGCCCGGCCCACCGGACGGGCGCTCGGTCACTGAGAAGCCCATCGGTGACCGTGCTCTGCGCTCAGCTGCCACGGAGATGCGACGGGAAGCAGCCGCGCCGTGCGCGCCCGCTGGCGGGCGACGCGAGACAGCCGGCGAGCACGGGCAGGGTGAGGAGTCCGCCGGCGGCCCCAGTGACCGTCGCCGTCGCCTGTCCCTAGATCAGCCTCTCGTCCATTCGCGCAGTCCAACTCCCAGCACCGGCCAGAGGCCAATCGAGCTGGCCCGGCCCGGTCGGCAGCCGGACGAGCAGGCGGGTTCCGTCGCTGCGCGGGCTCAGCAGCTGCATCTGTCCTGTTCAGGTGATCTCTGCGACGGATGCCCTCGTGCTAGCTGGGCTTCGAAGAGATGACCTGAACGGTTGGAGCGGGGATTGTTCAGGTCATCTCTTCGGTTTCGGCAACAACAGCTCGTGCTGGGCTCCAAGCACGCTGATCCTGCTCGCCATGGTCGGCGACCAGTCGCTGTTCACCCGGTCCGACGGGATCGAGCGGCCGTGGGAGATCTCCACGCCGCTGCTGGAGAACCCGCCGCCGGGCGAGCCGTATCCCGTCGGGTCGTTCGGCCCGGAGTCGATCAGGCAGCTGATCGCGCCCCACCACTGGCACCTGCCCCACGCCTAGGCTCGCGTGTCCTGGCGGACGGTGAGGCGGCCGCGGGACATCACCCCGATCCGCTGGGCCCGGCGGGCGATGGCGCTGTCGTGCGTGACCAGGATGAGCGTGAGCCCGCGCTCGCGCCACAGAGTGTCGAGCAGAGTGATGATCTCGTCCCTGGTGTCCTCGTCCAGGTTCCCGGTCGGCTCGTCGGCCAGCAGCACCTTCGGCGCCTTGACCAGGGCGCGGGCGATCGCGACCCGCTGCTGCTGGCCGCCGGACAGCTCGCCGGGCAGGTGCTGGGCGCGGTCGCCGAGCCCGACGCTGTCCAGCGCGGCGGTGGTCCTGTCCCGCCGTTGCCGGTTTGCCAGGCCGAGGGGGATGAGGGCCGCTTCCACGTTCTCGGCCGCGGTCAGCGTCGGGACCAGGTTGAAGGTCTGGAAGATAAAGCCGAACGAGGAGGCCCTCACGCTGCGTAGTTGGCTCTCTGCCGCGGCGGCCAGGTCGTCACCGCCGAACTCGAGCCTTCCCCGGGTCGGACGGTCCAGGCCGCCGAGCAGCTGCAGCAGCGTGGTCTTGCCGTGCCCGGTCTTGCCCTGCACGGCGAGCCACTCCCCTGCCTTTATCTGCAGGTCAAGGTCGATGACGGCGGGGATCTCGCGGCCGCCCTTGCGGTAGATCTTGCTCACCCCGGCCAGCCGGTAGACGGGGTTCTCGTCCGGGAGCACGGTCCCGTGGCTGATGTCCATGACTCCTTCTTTCCTGTTCCTTGCTGGCTTGCTGGCTTGCTGGCTTGC
>DAIOWL010000813.1:0-3696 GCA_036758545.1 Streptosporangiaceae bacterium
CGGTCTGTCACCGGTCGAGGCTATAGCACCCGCCGGCGTCGGGAAGAATCTCTAACGTGCGATTTCTCAACGAGGCAGTGCCCGGGTACGACCTGACCTATAGCGACGTGTTCATGGTGCCCAGCCGGTCGGCGGTCGGCTCGCGGCTCGATGTCGACCTGACTGCCACCGACGGCAGCGGCGCCACCATCCCCCTCGTGACCGCCAACATGACCGCGGTCTCCGGCCGCCGGATGGCCGAGACGGTGGCCCGGCGGGGCGGCCTCGCGGTCCTGCCGCAGGACATCCCGGCCGACGTCGTGGCGGACGTGATCGCCTGGGTGAAGTCACGGGACCTGGTGGTGGAGACCGCGCTGACGCTGGCGCCGACCGACACGGCGGGTGACGCGCTCAGCCTGCTGCCGAAGCGAGCGCACGGCGCCGTGATCGTGCTGTCCGAGGAACGGCCCGTCGGGGTTGTCACCGAGGCCGACTGCCTCGGCGTCGACCGGTTCACCCAGCTCAGGCACGTGATGTCGGCCGACCCGTTCACGCTGCCCGCCGGGACGCCGCCCGAGCGGGCGTTCGCGCTGCTGCACGACGGGCGGCACCGGCTGGCACCCGTGGTGGACGGGGAGGGCCGCTGTCTGGGCATCATGACCAGGACCGGGGCGCTGCGCGCGACCCTGTACTCCCCCGCCGTCGACGCTTCGGGCCGGCTCCGGGTCGGGGTGGCCATCGGGGTCAACGGCGACGTCGCGGCCAAGGCCAAGCTGCTGCTCGACGCGGGAGCCGACGTATTGGTGGTGGACACCGCGCACGGGCACCAGGAGAAGATGATCTACGCGCTGCGGGCGGTACGGGGCCTGTCCCCGTCGGTTCCGGTGGTGGCAGGCAACGTGGTGACCGCGGCCGGGGTCGACGACCTGGTGTCAGCCGGGGCCGATGTGGTCAAGGTGGGCGTGGGCCCGGGTGCGATGTGCACCACCCGGATGATGACGGGGGTGGGGCGGCCGCAGTTCTCCGCCGTGCTGGAGTGCGCCGCCGAGGCCAGGCGGCTCGGCGCCTCGGTGTGGGCCGACGGCGGGGTCAGGCACCCCAGGGACGTGGCGCTGGCGCTGGCCGCGGGCGCCTCGAACGTCATGATCGGGTCGTGGTTCGCCGGGACCTACGAGTCCCCGGGCGACACGTTCCGGTCGCCGGAGGGGCGGCTGTACAAGGAGAGCTTCGGGATGGCGTCGGCGCGGGCGGTCCGGCTGCGTTCGGCCAGCGACTCGGCGTTCGAGCGGGCGCGCAAGGAGCTGTTCGAGGAAGGCATCTCGTCGGCCCGGATGTACCTGGACCCGGTGCGGCCCGGCGTGGAGGACCTGATCGACATGATCGTGGCCGGCCTCCGGTCCTCGTGCAGCTACGCGGGAGCGCGCGACCTGGCCGAGTTCGGCGAACGGGCCGTGATCGGGCTGCAGAGCGCGTCCGGCTACAGCGAGGGCATGCCCGTCCCGACCAGCTGGTGACCGTTAGCCCGTGGCGTTGAGCCAGCGGACGGGGGCGCCGTCGGCGGCGCGGCGGAACGGCTCGAGCTCGTTGTCCCAGGCCGTGCCCAGGAGCCTGCCGAGCTCGTCCTCCAGTGACGCCGTGGCGCCACCCCGCTCGGCCAGCAGCATGACCGACCTGAGCCGGTTCTCGGAGACCATGATGTCGCCGTTGGCGCCGGTCGCCGCGGTGAACAAGCCGAGGTCGGGCGTGTAGCAATGCCGCACGCCGTCACAACCGGGCGAGCTGTCCTCGGTGACCTCGAACCTGAGCCGGTTCCAGCCGGCTAGCGCGGACGCGATCGCCCCCGCCGTGCCCGGGTGAGCCTGCCAGGTGAGCTCGGCCCGCAGCGCGCCGGGGGCGGCCGGCTGGCCGGACCACGGCATGCCAACGGGCGCCCCCACGATTCCGGCTACGGCCCACTCGATGTGCGGGCACAGCGCCGGGGGCGCCGAATGAACGTACAGAACACCTAGAGCAATAGGCGCAGACACCGTGCCTCCTTGTAGACGAGGTTCGCCTTCCCCTGCGGCCTCGCTACTGCGGCACGGACTGCCCAGTTACATATTGTGCCTCATGCCCTCTCTTGACGCCAGCTCTTCGGCCAGGAAAACCGCGTGAATTCGCAAACATGACCAGTGTGGCGAGGATCACGATGGCGACCGCCGACCAGGGCACGTAGTCGCCTGCCCGGTCGTAGAACGTCTTGGCCGAGGTCGGCGGGAGCCCGAGCCGGACGCTGACCACACCGTGCGATGACTGCCCCATCCAGGCCAGCAGCCGGCCTCTGGCGTCGAACGCGGCCGTGACCCCGGTCAGCGCGGCCTGCACCGCCGGGCGGCCGGTCTCGGCCGCGCGTACCGCGCTGAGCGAGGCGTGCTGGTCCGGTCCCCAGGTGCCCTGGAAGGTAGACGTCGCGGACTGGTAGACGATCAGCTGCGCGCCCAGGTCGGTGTCCACCCGGGACATGTCGGGGAACGCGGACTCAAAGCAGATCAGCACGCCGATCGGCAGCGGCTTGCCAGCCCGGTCGACCGGGTAGAGCAGGTGCGCGCCGGTGCCGGGGATCATGTTCGACGCGGCGGCCCGGCTGATCTTGGTCAGCCAGCCGAGCTGCTGCCGGAACGGTATGTACTCGCCGAACGGCACCAGCCGGGTCTTGATGTACTGGCCGCGGATGCCATCGGGGCTGACCAGGATCCCGACCTTTTCCTGGCCCTTGCCCGGGACCGCGGTGTCCTGGTTGACCAGCAGGTCGGCACCGTCTTGCCTGGCCAGGGTTTCCATCTTGGCGAGCTGGTCGTGGTTTTCCGGCAGGGTGAGGTCCACCGCGGTGCTGCTCTCGCCCCACACGATCAGGTCGGGCCTGACCCCGCTCAGCGTGCCGGAGCGGCTCAGCTCGGCGGTCAGGCGCTCACTCGCGTTGACCCGCTGGACCGCGTTGTTCACGATCCCCGGCTGCACCATGGCGATCGTCGCCTCGCGCGCCACCGAGCTGGCCGGGGTGAGCGCGAACGCCAGCGGCCCGGCGGCGACGCCGACCACCGCGACGGCCGCGCCGAGTACGGCGAGGCCCGCGTTGGGTTTCGCGCCGGGTATCACGCGGGGCAGGGATTCCAGGGCGAGCACGATCGCCACGTTGACCATGACCAGCGCGAAGCTGATCAGCCACACCCCGCCCACCGCGGCCAGCGCCAGCACCGCCGGATGCTGCCACTGGCTGACGCCGAACACCGCCCACGGGCCGCCGAGCGCCTGCCAGGACCGCAGCCATTCACCGAGCAGCCAGCAGCTCGGCACCACCACCAGGGCGGCCAGCGCCCGGGGCCAGGTCACCGGCGGCCTGAGCAGCTTCCAGGCCGCCACACCGAACGGTATCCACAGTGCGCCGACCACCGCGCCCACCAGCAGCACCGCGGGCCCGATCTCCGGCGTCATCCAGTACAGCGCCGCGATCAGGTACCCGGCCCCGAGCCACCAGGCGCGCATGCCGCCCTCCCGGGCCGTAGGCGACCTGACGATCACCACCAGCCCGGGTACCAGCCCGAACCAGGCCAGGAACTCGAGGTTCGGAGCGGGGAACGTGAGGATGAGCAAGGCCCCCAGGAGCAGCATCAGCCGCCTGGGCGACCAGATCCACCGCCCCGTCCTTCTCAGCGCCCTGCGCACCCTTCCATTGTCGGC
>DAIOWL010000814.1:0-3696 GCA_036758545.1 Streptosporangiaceae bacterium
ACGGCGGCGATCTCGATCGGGTTGCCGTCGGCGTCGTTGACCTTGGCCTGCGCCGTCTCGTGGTTGCGGATCCGGACGGACACCTTGCGCCGGCGGGCGAACGGGTTGACCCAGTGCAGCCCGGGCGTCCGGACCGTGCCCCGGTACCGGCCGAACAACTGGATCACCCGCGCCTCGCCGGCCACCACCGGCGTCAGGCCGCGCAGCGCCAGATGAGCCGCAATGGCCAGCAGCACGGCGACGCAGATCAGCGCGATCGGCCCGGCCGAATTCGCGCCCATGGAAATGCCCAGGACGAGCAGCACGATCGCGGCCAGCACCAGCACGACGCCGGTCACCAGGACCTGGACGCCGGGCGCCGACCATCCCGCGCTCTCGGCTATCGGGACGGAATCAGGCTGCTGACCTGCCCTAGACAGAGCCTCCACGCTCATCGCCACCACCTCCGGTTGACGAGGACGATACCACGTACCTATCATAGTGATATCAGTTTTATTAAGCAAGAACCGACGCGGTGTCGGGAGTTAGGTGCGCCCAGATTAGCGGCGCGCAGAGGGAGGCAGCCATGGCCACACTGGAAAGCCCAGCGGCCGTATCCCTGGCGGAGGCCCCCGCGGCCCCAGGCGGCCGGCCGGCCGTCGAGGTCGCGCACCTCCGCAAGTCCTACGGGACGCTGGTCGCGGTGGACGACGTCTCATTCACGGTGGCCGAGGGTGAGATCTTCGGCATTTTGGGACCGAACGGGGCGGGGAAAACCACCGCCATCGAATGCGCTATCGGGCTGCGGCGGCCGGACGCCGGCACGATCAGGCTGCTCGGCCTCGACCCGCACGCCGACCCGCACCAGGTCCACGAGATCGTCGGCGTGCAGCTCCAGTCGGGCGCGCTGCCGGCCAAGCTGCGTGTCGGCGAGATCCTCGAGGAGTACCGCTCGTTCTACCGGGACCCGGCCGACGTGGCCGAACTGCTCGACGTTCTCGGCCTGGCCGCCAAGCGCGGCGACTACTACCGGTCGCTGTCCGGCGGGCAGCGGCAGCGGCTGTCGATCGCGCTGGCGCTGATCGGCCGGCCCAGGATCGCGGTGCTGGACGAGATGACCACGGGTCTTGACCCGCAGGCCCGGCGGGACACCTGGGAGCTGATCGAGCAGATCCGCGACCGCGGCGTGACGATCGTCCTGGTCACCCACTTCATGGAGGAAGCCGAACGGCTCTGCGACCGCGTCGCCCTGATCGACCACGGCCGGGTGGTCGCGCTGGACACCCCGGCCCGCCTGGCCACCCAGGCCCGCGGCGGGAAGACCGTGCGGTTCCTGCCGTCCGCGCCATTCGAGGACCGGCTGCTGACCGGGCTGCCCGAGGTGAGCTGGGTCGAGCGGGAGGGTCAGCACGTCGTGGTGACCGGGACCGGCGAGCTGGTCAACGCGGTGATCCTCGCCCTGTACGCGGCCGGGGTGACCGCCCGCGACGTGCAGCTCGACTCGTCGAATCTCGAGGACGCCTTCGTCAAGCTCACCGGGAAGAACCTGCACACGGAAGGAGTCCCGGCATGAGCGCCTTCGCCCAGGTCGTGCGCAACGAGGCTCGGCTCGTGCGGAGGCAGCCGACGAACATGATCGGCAGCATCGGCCTCCCCGTGGTCCTGATGATCATCTTCGGCGAGCTGCCCTCGTTCCACCAGCACATCTCGGCCCTCGGCGGCCTCCCCCTGTTCGACACTTACGTGCCGATCATCATGGTGCTCGGGCTCACCATGCTGACCCTGCTCGGCCTGCCCAGTCCGCTCGTCTCCTACCGCGAGCTGGGCATCCTGCGCCGCCTGTCGACCACCCCGGTACCCCCGTCCTGGCTGCTCGCCGCGCAGGTCGTCGTCCAGCTGTGCATCGCGCTGGCCGGCCTGGCCATCGTGAACATCGCGAGCGTCGCCGCCTTCGGGGCGCCGGTCCCGAAGAGCCCGGGCGGGCTCGTGCTCTCGTGCCTGCTGGCCATCGGCGGGCTCTTCGCCCTCGGGCTGCTGATCGCCGCGCTGGCGCCGACCGCGAACAGCGTGAACGCCATCGGCCGGCTGGCCCTCATCCCGCTGCTGTTCTTCGCCGGCCTGTGGCTGCCGCGGCCGCTCATGCCGGCCGTCCTGCTGGACATCAGCAACTACACGCCGCTCGGCGCGGCGGTGGAGGCGATCCAGGGCTCCGTGCAGACCGGCTTCCCCCCGGCCACGCCGCTGCTGGTCCTGGCCGGGTACACCCTGGTCTTCGCCTACCTCGCGCGCCGCTTCTTCCGGTGGGAGTAAGAACCAAGGAGGCCTGCACATGTCCACCATCACCATTCCCCAGCCCGAACTCACTGCCGAACAGGTCAGCGCGGCCCTGCGCAAGGGTCTCGGATCTCGCTACCAGGTGCTGCCGGGCATACGGACATCCCTGCTTCCGGGGGCACCCGACCCCGGCTGGCCCGACTCCATCGTCGTGGGCACCGGCGCCGGGCACGTCTTCCGGGTCCAGCTCGAGATCGACCACCGCGGCGGCGGGACCCGCGTCCGGTTGGCGCCGGGCGGCCTGTCGGCGCTCCGGCTGGTGAACACGATCGTGATCGCCCCCAGGGTCCGCCGCACGCTGCGAACCGCGTTCGGCGTCTAGCCCGGCGCGCGGCAGAGCGGGGGCCGCCCCGGCCCCAGGTCGATACCCCTGGGCCGGGGCGTCTTCGCGTCCGTCAGCAGCCAGAGCACCGGCCGGGGACCCTACGCCAGGCAGCCCCGGACGGCCTGGACGAGCAGGCCCGCGCGATTGTCGTTCAAGTCCTGCCGGATGTGGCTGACCACGTAGCCGAACGCGACGCCGCTCTCCGGGTCGCCGAAGCCGAGCGACCCGCCGCGCCCCGGATGGCCGAACGAGCCCGGGCCGCCGAGCGGGGACTCCTCCGTCGGGAGCATGTATCCCGACGCGAAACGGGTGGGGACCAGCAGTACCCGGTCGGGTCCGGCGGCCTGCTCCGCGATCGCGCCGGCCAGCGAGGCGGCGTCCAAGATGCGGACGCCGTCGACCTCGCCGACCAGGGCGGCGTACAGCCGGGCCAGGCCGTCCGCGGTGCAGATCCCGTTGCTGGAGGGGATCTCCGCGGCCTGCGCCTCGGGGGAGTTGAAGTCGATGTCGGGGACGCTGAGGCCGAACGCCCGGTTCATCAGCGATTCCGGATCGGTGAACGCCGCCACCAGCGGGCGGAACTGCTCGGGGATCTGGTCCAGCGGGATATCGGCCACCTCGGCCCCCGGCGGCTCGTCGATGACCATCCGGCTGACCCGGCCCCGCTCGGCCGCGGGCAGCCCGATATAGAAGTCGAGCCCGGCCGGCCCCGCGATCTCCTCGGCGAAGAATGTTCCCACGCTGCGCCCGGACACCCGCCTGATCACCTCGCCCACGAGCCAGCCGAACGTCCGGCCGTGGTACCCGTGCGCGGTACCGGGCTCCCAGACCGGCCGCTGGGCGGCCAGCGCAACCGCCATCGGATCCCAGGCCAGCAGGTCGGCCAGCGGCATGGGGTTGTCGATGGCGGGCAGCCCGGCGCGGTGCGACAGCAGCCATCGGACCGGGATGTCCGCCTTCCCCTGGGCGGCGAACTCCGGCCAGTACCAGGCCGCGGGCTTGTCCAGGTCCAGTTCGCCGCGCTGCGCGAGCAGGTGCGCGCACGTCGCCGTGGCGGC
>DAIOWL010000815.1:0-3689 GCA_036758545.1 Streptosporangiaceae bacterium
ACCCAGCACATCGACGTCCGCCTTGTCATAGGTGCCGGACTCGCGCACCACCAGGGGACACGGCAGGGGCACCTCGCGGCCCTGCCCGTCGTACTCGCCGGACAGGCGGCTGACCAGCAGCTTGCCGTGGCCGCCGGCTACCGCGAGCATGGCCGCCTTGACCGACAGGGAGCTGCCGCAGGTGGAGAAGAAGGCCTGCTCCGCGCCGACCGCGTCGGCCATCAGCTCCTCGGCGTGCGACAGGTAGCCGTGCGAGGATGTGCGGTCATCGAGGCCGGCGGTGGCGAGCACGTCGGAACGGAAGGCGTCCCGGCCGATCGCGGCGACGGTCCGCGGGTCCGCGCCGCGGCCCTGCCGATGCCCCGGCGGGGTGAACCCGTACCGGTCACGTGCATGATAATCGGCCAGGGCTTCCAGCAAGGGCGCTGCAGACTGATCCATAGGCCGCCATCTACCGCCAGTCGCGACGACTATCCCGGGACCGTCCAGCCGATTCCTGCCGGCGTTTGCGGGTCAGCGCGGTGTCATGGCCGCATAAGGACGCGGGATCCGGGCGTGAAACCCGGCCCGTTCGGTAAAGGCCGGAACGATCCACGCTGCCTGCATGAACCGGCGGCTGCCGGGAAGCGGCCCTCTCGTTTCGGGGGATTGCCCCGTTCACCTGTGAGGAAGGCCGAATGACGACCACGCGAGGGCGCCGACTGGCGCGAGGCCAGCGCATGCGCACACGCCGACCCGGATCTGTTCTTCCCGATCTCATCGACCGGGCGCGCCCTGGAGCAGATCGCGAAGGCTAGATCGACCTGCACCGGACGCCCGGTACGCCAGGAATTCGCGTTGGAGCATGACCTCATGCATGGCATCTGGGGCGGGACCACCCCGAGGACCGGCAGGCCTGGCGGCACGAACGTCGCCCTGATCGGCTCCAGGCGGGAACCCTGAGGGCGGCGGTCTCCTGAACCTACCGTCAGCTCACCTCCCGATCGGACAGTCGCCGTCGGCCACGAGCTCGCCGATGGCTCCAGCGCAGGCCAGCGGCCGCTGCCGCTTCATCTTCCTCAGTACATGACAAAGGGCGGGTTTAGGGCGGCGCACATCAGGTAATCGATGACGCGGTCCACGGCGGGGAAGCGGGCGGCTACAAGATCAGTAGCGGGCGCGAGCCCTGAACCGCCAGCCCGATCGGTGATGCTTGACTTAGCAAGCATTGCTTGGTATAGTTAGCATCACGCATTCGAAATCACTGAATCCCGACCCCACGAGGGAGTACACATATGACTAGCACTACCGAGCGCTACCGCGCCGCGGCGAGCCGGTCGGCCGGAACGGTCGAGAAGATCGCTGACTTCTGGACGCAAGGTGCGCAGAAGCTCAGCGACCAACTGCCCGCGGGCCTGCCGCAGATCAGCCTGGTCCCGGTCGTCGAGCGCTACTTCGAGCTGGTGCAGCAGACGGTCGACATCAGCCGTGATCTCACCCTCAAGTGGGCCGAGGCGGCCGACACGCTGTCCGGTACCGTCCGCGAGCAGGCGGAATCCGTCGGCGGCCGGGTCCGCGAGCAGGCCGAGTCAGCCCGCGGCTTCGTGCACGAGCAGGCCGGCAAGGCCGAGCAGGCCGCCCGCGAGCAGGCCGACAAGGCCGAGGAGGCCCAGAAGGAGCTGGCCCGCGAGGCCCGCAGGACCGAGCGCGAGCAGGCCAGGCGAGCCCACGACAAGGCCCGCGAGCGTTATGAGGGCCTGACCAAGGCCGAGCTGAGCGACCTGCTCGACAAGCGCAACCTGCCGAAGACGGGTACCGTCGACGAGCTCGTCGAGCGCCTGGTTGAGGCAGACGGCAAGTAACCCGTCAGTCTGCCTCTCCTACCGAGATGCCGGCACCCAGCACCGCTGGGTACCGGCATCATCGCGCTGAGCTACCCGCGAGCGGCCTGGCCGCGTGCCTCAGTCTCGTCCCGAGCGCGGTGAACAGCTTTTTGATCAGGTAGTTCTCTTCGTTGTCTAGGATCGCGCCGCCCAGCCTGCGAACCCGAGAGTCCGCCGGGTCCGGTTCCTATCCACCTCTCGCTGCCAGCCGTGACGGCGGGCGCCAGGCACCCGGTCGGCGATCATGTCCATCGCCGTATCCAGGCCGAGTTGCTCCCATTCGGTGCCGAACGGGCGACGGTACTTCACCTATGTATTGGTGCGAGCCCTCCTTGGCGAGCTGGAGACTGCCGATTCCTTCCGGCTCAGCCGACCGCGGCTCATAGGCGAGTCGGGGTCGCCCTCGATCTGCACGACCCTGGAATCCTTGACGAAGACGTTCTGCCCGCAGCCGACCGCGCAGTACGGCAAACCGTCTTGACCAGCTTGTCCGCGGAACGCCTGCCCTGAGCCGCTGCGCCCCGGCCCAGCGGATCGGCACCGGTCAGCTGCCGGTACATGGCTGTCTCTCGGTAGGAAAAAGTGGGCTTGTTCGGCAGCCAGGTGCCGACGAGGCGGGCCGCTCGCCCGGACGAGATCGCTCCCCGTCCTACGTCTTCTTCGCCAGCGGACAGCTGTCTAACTACTACTCGGGCGAGATGCTCGCCCCTATCGGCGACGAGACCCTGCCGGGCTGACCCTGGCCGCCGAACGGGCCCGGCGCGCCACCACCTGACAGCGGTCAGCGCTTCCGGGTCGTCGCCATGGCCGCGCTCGCCTTCTCGGTGATGCTGGCCTGCCGGGGCCAGAACCGCAGGGCGGCGCACGCGGCGAGGAAGTCCCCGGCGGACTGGTCGTTCAGGTTGACGAACCCGTCGTCCCTCAGGTCCAGCAGGCCGGCCGCGGCGAACAGCGGCCCGGGATCGCCGGCGTAGCCGATGAACTTGCAGTGGGCGTAAGCGTCGGCCACGAAGTCCCGCGCCACGGGAAGCGCCGCGAGGGCCGGGCCGCCGTGCTCGGACAGCATCAGCACGACCGCGTCGTAGAGCACCGAGGGGCCGCCGTCCAGCTTCTGGTCGGCTGGCACCCGGCTTCCGTCGCTGGCCTGCACGCCGCCCACGACGGGGGCGATCAGCTCGACGTTGACGTGCGCCTGCTTGGCCGCGGCCTGGATCTCCGACAGCTGGCTCGCGTCGGCGCCGTCGGTGACCAGGATGCCGATCTTGCGGCCGGCGAAGCTGTCCGGGCCGTTGGCCAGGATGCTCAGGGCCGGGGAGGCAGGCAGGTCCCGGACGGGCTCGCGCGCCGCAGGCAGCGCGTCCGGCAGCTCGGGCAGGCCGAGGCCGTCGGCTACGGCTTGGGCTAGGTCCTCGTCCACGTTGCGGAGCCCGGCCACCATGCGGGTGCGGATCGCCATCCGGTCGCACTTGCTCAGCTCGAACACGAACGCGTCGATCACGTGCTGCCGCTCGGTCTCGGTCTGGCTGACCAGGAACTGCCGCGCCTGGCTGTAGTGGTCGGCGAAGCTCTCCGGCCGCAGCCGGCGCTTGGGGCCTGCCTCGTTCCTTTGCCCGTCCGGGTAGGTGCGGAAGCCCGCCGCCGGATCTTCGCGGGGACCGGGCGGGTCCCACGAGTTGGGTTCGTAGTTGACCCGGCCTACCGGGTTGGTCATGGCCATGTGGCCGTCCTGCTGGAAGTGCGCGATCGGGCACTTGGGCGCGTTGACCGGCAGGTGGGTGAAGTTGGGGCTGCCCAGCCGCTTGAGCTGGGTGTCCAGGTAGGAGAAGT
>DAIOWL010000816.1:0-3685 GCA_036758545.1 Streptosporangiaceae bacterium
CGCGACCCCGAAGGCGGCGTGCAGCCCGATCATGAAGGGGGAGCGCTTGTTGACCGGACGTCCGGGCTGGCCCAGTCCGCCGGTCTTCTCCGCGACCTCGGCCGCTTCGTCCAGGGCCTCCTGCATCCGCCCGTTACCCGGGTCGTGCGGGTCCCTGGCCTCCTCGTCCTGAGTCCGGACCTTCTCCTGCGTCCGGATCTCAGCCGACTCCGGAGCCTGACGGGGCTTGTTCACCCGGGCCGCCTACCCGGGCTTGCGCCATTCAAGCCACGGAAATGGCCATCTCCGCCGGGTGAGACAGCGTCTGGTACACCACGCAGTACCGCTCGGTCAGCTTGATCAGCGTCTGGACCTGCTCGGCACTGGCGTCGGTGTCCAGGTCGAAGGCCAGCCGGATGGCCCGGAACCCGACCGGCGCGTCCTTGCTGACCGCCAGGGTGCCGCGGAAATCCAGGTCGCCCTCTGCCGCGACGGTGCCCCCGGCCACGTCGATCCCCAGCGAGGTAGCCACCGCCCGCAGCGTGACCCCGGCGCACGCCACCAGCGCCTGCAGCAGCATGTCACCCGAGCACAGCAGCGTGCCGTCCCCGCCGGTCGCCGGGTGCAGCCCCGCGACGGCCAGCGCCCGCCCGGTCTCTACCGAGCAGGAGACGGCCTCGTCCAGCTGGCCGCGGGCCCGCAGCGTGACGACCCCCTGCTCCGGGTCCTCCCGGTAGGCGTCCTTGAGCGGCTGCTGCAGGGCGCGCAACTCCGCGCTGTCCATGTGGGCTCCTATCTGTACTCGGCGGTTCTTTCACCATAACGGCGACCAGCGGCGCTGCGAGGCGTCGTAGTCGTCCAGCCGCCACGCCATCGCCGACCGCGGCCTGATCGCCCAGACCACGTCGAAGTCGGGATCGTGGTCCGGCAGGTACTGCTGGTCCTGCGGCCTGGTGTACTTGGCCGCGAGCGCCGTGACCACCGAGGGAACCGCCGCCGGCGGGCCGAGGTCCTCGGCCACCCCGCGGACGATCAGGACGTCCTCACCGCTCTCGAGGTGGACGACGACCCGCGGGTCGGCCGCGAGGTTGCGCGCCTTCACCGTGCTCCGCTCGCTGTACAGGTAGAGCGTCTCGCCGGTCACCACGCCCCAGACCGGCGCCGCGTGCGGCGCCCCGGAGGCGGTCGTGCTGCCCAGCCAGTAGGTGCGCGCCTCCGCCAGCCTGTCGGCGACCTCGGTCCAGGTCATGCTGCCCTCTGCCATGACCCGATGATCCCACCGGTTACGGCACCTTGACCGTGACGTAACCTTCCGCGTGCAACCGCGACCGGGTCGTCCGTCGTCTGATGCGCATGAAGAACGAACTTCGGGCCGTAGCCGGGGCGGCCGTGGTGGCTCTGCTGGTCGCGGGGTGCGGGTCGAACCCGGTTCCGCCGCCGGTCATGACCCACGGCGTGGCGGTCACCGAACCTCTCGTGAACCCGCGTCCCTACGGGACGGCGGACGCGGCCTTCGGCCTCGACGTGCTCGGCGCGGTGTGCCGGAGCGACCAGCGAGCCAACCTGGTGCTGTCGCCGTCGAGCCTGGCCAGCGGGCTCGGCATGGCGTATCTCGGCGCCCGCCGCGGGACCGCGCGGGCCATGGCCGGCGTGCTGCACCTGCCGGCCGCGGGCAGCCAGGCGCTCGAGGCGGGCCTGCAGGCCCGGTCCGCCGCACTGCGCCGCCTGGGTGGTCGGGGGGTGACCCTGAACGCCAGCGATCAGGTCTGGGCCGACCCGGCTCTGCGGACCGAACGTACCTACCTCAACGCCGTCGCCACCGGTTACGACGCTGGCCTGGCGAAGGCGCCGTTGCTGACCGATCCCGAGCAGGCCAGGCAGGAGATCAACCAGGCGATCGCGACCGCGACCAGGGGGCAGATCCCGCGGCTGCTGAGCCCGGGCTCCCTGGACGACCACATCGGCTGGGTGCTGACCGACGCGCTCTACCTGCATGCCGCGTGGGCTGACCCGTTCGATCCCGACGACACCAGCCCCGGCCCGTTCAGCACCGCCGCCGGGCACACGGTAACGGCCCAGTTCATGCTGGGAGGCGAGTTCCAGGCGGTCACCGCGGACGGCTGGACCGCGGTCTGGCTTCCGTACCGCGGCGGCAAGCTGGGGATGGAAGCGCTGCTGCCGCCTGCGGATTCGGCCGGCTGCGCGCTGCCCGCCGCCGCGGCCCTGGGCGCGATGACCACCCGCCTGACGTCCGGTCAGCCCGGCACCCTGACCAGGAGCGTCTCCTTCCCGAAGGTGAACATCGCGACCCAGGTCAGCATGGAACCGGTGCTGACCGGGCTCGGCATGGGCGTCGCGTTCGGCCACGCGGCCGACTTCACCGGGCTGTCCAGGCAGGCATGCTGCATCGGCCTGGTGGAGCACGCGGCCACCCTGGACGTGGGGGAGAAGGGCACGGTGGCCAGCGCCGCCACGGCCGTCGGCATGCAGGCGACCGCCGGGCACGTGTTTCCGCCCAGGGTTACGTTCGACCGTCCCTACCTGATGGTGGTGACCGACCGCGCGACCGGGGAGCCCTTGTTCATGGCCCGGGTGGCGGATCCCTCCGGCAGCTGATCTCAGCGATCGCGCCCTGACCATGCCTTCCGGTGATAGCGTGCGGGATCGGCAACGTTACCCGCAGGAAATCCGGTGGCATGGTCAGGCACCAGGTAGCCGGCACTGTGATCGGCGGCGTTCTCGCGCTGGCTCTGGCCTGCGCGGGGTGCGACCCGACCTCCAGTGGCTCCTCCGGGGCCCCCACGGCGGCGGCCGTTTCCGCGCGTCCCGCGGCCACCCAGGCGCCGCCGTCGCCGCGGGCTCCCAGGCCGCTCTCCTGCGCGGCCCAGGTCTTCTCGAGGATGACCACGGCCCAGCGGGCGGGCCAGTTGTTCGCGGTCGGCATCGCCGCCAGTCCCGGGTCCGTGGTCGCCCGCGCGGTCGCGTCCTATCACTTCGGCTCCCTGATGTTCGGCACCACGACATCGGCCAGCCTGCACGAAATCCGGCAGGTGACAGCCGCCGACCAGGCACTGGCCTCCACGGCGGCCACCGCGCGGGTCCGGTTCTTCATCGCCGCCGACCAGGAAGGTGGCGAGGTCCAGCGGCTGCGCGGGCCGGGCTTCGCGCCGATCCCCTCGGCCGTGACACAGGGGGAACTCGCCGCTGGCACCCTGAAGCGTGAGGCCGCCGGGTGGGGACGCGAGCTGAAGCAGGCCGGCGTCAACCTTGACCTGGCCCCGGTCATGGACGTGGTCCCGCCCGGGACGGCCCAGCAGAACCAGCCGATCGGCGCGCTGCGACGCGAGTTCGGCAGCGATCCGCAGACCGTGGCGGCGCACGGCGTGGCGTTCCTGCGCGGATTGCGGCAGGCCGGAGTCGCCGCCACCGCCAAGCATTTCCCCGGGCTGGGCCGGGTGACGGGCAACACCGACCTCACGGCCGGGGTCGTCGACCCGGTGACCGCCCCGGGTGACTCCTACCTCGGGTCCTTCCAGGCCGCCATCGACGCGGGCGTGCCGTTCGTCATGGTCTCCCTGGCCAGCTACCCGAGGATCGACCCCCGGCACCAGGCGGTGTTCTCCTCCCGCACGATGCGGACACTGCTGCGCACCCGGATGCACTTCGGCGGCGTGATCATCTCCGACGACATGGGCGCGGCCGCGGC
>DAIOWL010000817.1:0-3684 GCA_036758545.1 Streptosporangiaceae bacterium
GAATAAGACAAGGTCCCCTCCATGTATGAGATGCAGGGGACCTCGCCTGGCCTCGCCGCATCAAGGTCAGCCAGTCGCCTGGCCTTCCCGGCGCGGACGCGCCGCCCGCCAGAGCCAGGAACCCGCGTTAGGCTCAGGTTGCCCTGCTCCTCCCACGTCCCGGAGTCACCCCCCGGGCAGTGCCCGTTTCTAACGGTGAAAGTATTTCTACTTGCTCGGCACGGGACAGCGCAAGACCTGGACCGCATCTTTTTCTGGCTTTTTTGCTGTCCACACTCTGTCCACAGAATATGGCGGGTTATCCGCATTCCACCGGGGTTTTCCACCGCCTTTTACACAGGTCATCCACAGACTACCAGGCGTTACCCGGTGGAACGCTAAGTTGATTGCACACGGTAATGCCTTATTTCAACAGGCTTTCCTAATTCGGTCCCCCGTTTCCACGGGAACCGGGTGAGACTATCTGGCGAAATTCGGCTGGCCATTTACCGCGGCTCGCGGGGAACATGGCCGGGCCGCGCCCGGGCGCTCACCTCCATGCGGCCCGCCATGCGACGATGAGAATGATCACCCCGGGGAGTCGTCACTGCCGTAGGCGGTCCGGCCGGGCGAAGGGCGATAGGCATGGCCATCTTGATCCGTACGAGGGACGTTCCTCCGGAGGAGCTCCGCGACGCCTGGCGGACCGTCGTGTGCGACACCCTCGGTCCGCTGGACTTCCGCAGCGATCCGGACATCCCGCTGCAGGGTGAGATCGCGGCCGGTCAGCTCGGACCGGTGAACGTCGGCCGGGTGGAGACCTCGACGCCGCACAGCGTGTACCGGACGCCGGGCCTGATCCGCCGGGACAGCCCCGAGCTCTACCGCGTCGCCCTGGCCATGTCCGGCTATGCCTGCCTGCTGCAGGACGGGCGGATCGCACGGCTCGGGCCGGGGGAGTTCACGCTCTACGACTTCACCAGGCCCTACGAGCTCGCCTACGACTCGGGCGTGCAGCTCGCGGTGTTCAGCTTCCCGCGCGAGATGCTGGCCCTGCCAGGCGATCTGGTAGGCGGGCTTACCGCGGTCCCGGTCCGCACCGACACGGGAACCGGCGCCCTGACCGCCCCGCTGCTCCGCCGGGTGGCACTGGACATGGACGGTTACCAGCCCGCCAGCGCGGCCCGCCTGTCCGCCGTGGTCATGAACCTCATCACCACGGCCGTCGCCGAGCACGCCGGCCAGGCCGGGTCACTGCCCGCCGAGTCACGGGAGAACGCGCTGCTGATGCGCATCCACGCCTTCATCGAGCAGCATCTGGGCGACTGCGACCTGGCTCCCGGCCCGGTCGCGGCCGCGCACTACATCTCGGTGCGCTACCTGTACCGGCTGTTCGAGACACAGGGGACGACGGTGGCCGCCTGGATCAGGCACCGGCGCCTCGAGCGCTGCCGCGCGGACCTGGCCGACCCGGCCCTGGGCAGCGCGCCGGTGAGCTCCGTCGCAGCCCGCTGGGGCCTGCCGGATTCGGCTCACTTCAACCGGCTGTTCAAGCGCGCCTACGGGTTGCCGCCGGCCGAATACCGGCGGGCATTCCTGACGCCAGGTAGCTAACCCGGGGGCTGGCAGGGAACGTCAACCGGCTGGCAGCGAGAGGCAATACGGCGGGGGCACGGGCCGAACAGACTGGAGCCGTCCGTGGCCGGGCTCGGCGCGGATCCGTCATCTTCAGAAGGAGCTGGCCATGGCCACCAAGCTTTTCGTCAACCTGCCGGTCAAGGACCTGAACCGGTCCAAGGCCTTCTTCACCGGACTCGGCCTGGCGTTCTTCGGCCAGGCCGAGGACATGGCATCGGTGATCATCAGCGAGCACACCCAGGTCATGCTGCTGACCGACACGGTGTTCGCCTCCTACGCCCGGAACGGCGTCGTGGACGCGACCGCGGGTACCGAGGCAATCCTGGTTCTCGGCGTGGAAACCCGTGACCAGGTGGACCAGCTGGCCGACAGGGCCGAGGCGGCGGGTGGCAGCCCCGTCGGCACGCCGAGGGACGACGGCTACCGTTACCAGCGCGGGTTCACCGACCTCGACGGGCACCACTGGGAGGCGCTGTGCCTGATCGACCCGGCCGGCTGAGCCGGGAGCGGGCCATGAGCGATATCCGGACGGGCACGGTGATCTCGGCCGACGGTACCGTCATCGGCTTCGATCGGTCCGGCGCGGGCCCGGCGGTCATCCTGGTGCAGGGTGCGCTGATGAACCGGTCCGATCCCGTCATGACCGGCATCGCGGCCGGCCTGTCCCGCTGGTTCACCGTGCTGAACTACGACCGCCGCGGTCGCGGCGGCAGCGGTGACACGCGGCCCTACGCCGTCGAACGCGAAGCCGAGGACCTGGACGCGCTGATCGGTGCGGCCGGCGGGCAAGCCGCGGTGTTCGGCGGGTCGTCCGGCGCCGGGCTGGTCCTGCAGGCCGCGGCGCGGAACCCGGCCATCACCCGGCTGGCCCTGTGGGAACCGCCGTACCACGTCGACGACAGCGCGCCCCGGCTGCCGGATGACTTCGCGGTGCAACTGGGAGACCTAGTCCGGGCGGGGCGGCGCGCGGAGGCGGTCGAGCTGTTCCTGGTGAAGGCGGCCGAGGCCAGCCCGCGGGACGTGGCGTCCATGCGTCGTCAGCCGTTCTGGCCAGCCATGGAGGCGGCGGCCCAGACCCTGGCGTACGAGGCCTTCGTCATGGGCCCCGGCAACGAGCTTCCCGTCGGCCTGCTGGCCGGTATCACCCAGCCGACCCTGGTGCTCAACGGCGGGGCCAGCCCGGCGTGGATGGGTCGTGCGGGAAAGGCCGTCGCGAGCGCAATACCGGGGGCCGTGCACCGGGTACTCGATGGGCAGCCGCACTACGTGGCACCCGAGGCCATCGTCCCCGAGCTGCTGGAGTTCCTCATCACGGCCTGACCACGCCGGGACCTACCCGGGCAGCCGGACGCCGAAGCCGGTGGCAGCCAGCTTCAGCAAGACCTGGCCGGGGGCCTGCAGGTCGGCGACCTTGGCCGCGCTCAGCTCCTCGAGCTGCGCCAGCCGCGCGGCGTAGGCGTCCGGTCCCTGCCGCCGGGCGCGGTTCAGCGTGATGGCGTTGGCCCATACCTTGACCCGCGCCTCGCGCAGGAACCGCTGGGTGCCGAGCCTGTTGAAGGGCCTGAGCAGCCGGTCGAGCAGGGGAGTGGGACCGGAAAGCCTGGCCAGCTCGTCGTCCTCGGCGCCGACCCGGGAGGCGAGCACACCGTCGATCGCCTGGTGGTCGGCCTCCCGCCGGGCCAGCAGCGCCGCGTCGCCGAACTCCTCGTCGGTGATCACCGCCAGCAGCGCCTGCGGCAGGTCGTAGTTGATGTGGGCGTTCATGCCGAGCAGCACGTGCCGGAGCGCGGGCAGGTCGGCGGGGGCGCTGAACGCGATGTCCCAGGGCCGCGCCGGGCGCTGGCCCGCCAGCGTGGTCTCCAGGGCGTCCAGGTAGAGGTCGGCGAAGGCGACGTCCCACCGCTCCACCCACCCGGGATCGGCGAAACCGCCGCGCTTGATCTGCTCGGCCACCGCGATCGTGGTCCGCTGGTAGGTGGCGTGGAAGTAGCGCCGCTGGTCGCCGTCGGCCTCCAGCGGGCCGAGCATGGCCGCCATCCGGGCGATCAACTCGTCGATCACGCGGCC
>DAIOWL010000818.1:0-3682 GCA_036758545.1 Streptosporangiaceae bacterium
GAGCTCGAGGCCGGCGTCACCCCGGTGGCCCAGGCGTACCGCCGGGCCGCGGAGCAGGGCCGGCCGATCAACTACGGCTTCGCCGCGTCCTGGGCGCTGGCCAGGATGGAGGCGGTAGCCGGACTGCCGCCAGACGCCAGCCTCGGCGCGTTCATGGCCCGCATCTCCGACCCCGCCTGGCAGCGCCCCGCCGGGCCCACGCAGGTCGGCGCGCTGCTGGCCCGGCTGGCCGAGGATCTGGCCGACGGCGCGCTAGGCATCGGCGTGCTGCTCGGCTACGCACCCGCGGCCAGCCCGGCCGAGTACCTGCGCGTGGCCGGGCTCGCGGCCCAGGCGGGCGTGCCGACGTTCACCCATGCGCGCGACCTCATCGAGATGGTGCCCGCCACCCTGGCCGACGGCGCCGAGGAGATCGTCCGGGCGGCGGCGGAGACCGGTGCCCACATGCACTACTGCCACGTCAACAGCACCTCGCAGCGGCACATCGACCGCGTGCTCGGGCTGGTGGCCCGGGCCCAGGCCGCCGGGTCGCGGGTCACCACCGAGGCGTACCCGTACGGCTCGGGGATGACCGGCATAGGCGCGGCGTTCCTGGCGCCAGAACGGCTCGGCGAGCGGGGCCTGTCGCCGTCCTCGCTCACCTACGCGCCGACCGGGGAGCGGGTGGCTAGCGCCGGCCGACTGCGTGAGCTGCGCGCGACCGACCCGGGCGGGCTGGTGATCATCGACCTGCTCAGCGAGGACGATCCGGCCGACCGGGCGCTGCTGATGCGGTCGCTGACCTTCCCCGGCGCGGTCGTGGCCAGCGACGCCATGCCAGTGACCTGGACCGCGCCTCCGGATGACCCGCAGGTATGGCCGCTGCCTCCGGCCGCGATCACGCATCCCCGCACGGCGGGCACGTTCAGCCGGGCGCTACGCCTGCTCACCAGAGAGGGCACCCTCTCGGGTAAGGGTTCGCCGCCCCGCAGCGGCCAGCTCAGCCTGGGCCAGGCGCTGGCCAAGTGCAGCCTGGAGCCGGCCCGGCTGCTGCAGGACCGGGTGCCCGCGCTACGCGGAAAGGGCCGCTTGCAGCCTGGCGGCGACGCCGACATCGTCGTGTTCGACCCGGAGGCCGTCACCGATCGGGCCAGCTACCGGCACAGCACGCGGCCGTCGGACGGGATCAGGCATGTCCTGGTCAACGGCGTCTTCGTGGTGCGGGACGGCGACCTCGTGGCCGACACGCGGCCCGGCCGCCCGGTCCGGGCCGAGCCGCGCTGAGGCGGGTCGGCTGGTCCGTGCTGAGCCGTGCTGGTCCGTGCCGAGCCGTGCTGAGCCGGGCCGGCGGCGCGGGTGCCGCGAGCAGGCTTCGAACGCAGCAAGCTGTAAGGACAAACTCTTCCCTCGACGATCGAAGTTGTGTTCTAATAGCTGACATGAGTCGGCGACGCGAGACAGGGGCGCGGCTGGCGCCGCCGGTGACCGGCAAGCCGCCGCCCCTGTTCTCGCCCGGACGCGAGCCGCCCGGCTAAGTCGCGACCGCGGAGGCCGGCCGCAGGCCGGTCAGCTGTCCGGAGGGTCCCAGTTCACGTGAGCCGCTGGAGGTGAGACCGATGACCAATGAGTTCGAAAACTTTAACGACCGAGACGAAGAGTGGCTGCGTGAGCTAGAACTCAGAGCCACAGACCTCGAGAACGACCTGTTCGACTGGCGCGAGGCGCACGCCAGGGAAATCGCCGACAGCAGCATGGACCTGGACGGAACACCGCAACGATCCGGGGAAGGCCGCCCCGGGATGTTGCGAGCCCAGCCGCGGCCGGCACCGCAGGTGAGGACGCCGCCCCAGCCGACCCGGCCGCTCGACGACGTACCACCGTATGCCATCGAGGAGGACGAACCCGACGAGCTGACCACGGCCATCAGAACGGCGGGCTGGCCCGGGGCATCCGCCCAGCAGCGCACGCAGGCGCTCATCGACCGCGGCCGGCGGAGCTCTAGGCGGGGCGCGGCCGCCAGGCCCAGGATGCCGAAGTCGCGCAAGGGCGTGCTGATCGTGGCCGGCATCGCCGCGGTGATCACTATCGCCTCGCTGCTCATCTTCCGATCCAGCCCGGGCTGGCCGCCCAGCGTAGCGACCGTGCAGAGCCAGATCGAGACCGCCTGCAAGAACCCCAACGTGGCGTCCGAGCCCGCGCAGGTCAACTTCGCCTGCGGCAAGGACACGAGCCAGATCCTGTGGGTTTTCTCGCTGATGACCAGCGGCAACAACGCCAACTTCAGCGACGCGAAGACGGGCAGGCAGGGCCTGGAGCCGATCACCCCGGCCCAGGGCGGCCAGGTGGCGTGGTCGCTGAACCTGCATCACCCGTACAGCCCGATGGATCCTGTGGACAGCCTGCAGGTGGCGGCCAGGGCCATCAACAACATCATCGGCGGGGCCACGCTTACCGGCAGCAACGGCAAGCCGGTCGTTCAGCCCGGGCTGGAGAGCAACCCGGACAACTGCGTTAAGTACACCGGATCGTCAGCCGTCGTGTCGCATACGGGCTTCCCCGACCAGTGTGCGCAGCCGGTGACCAGCACGACCGGTCAGGCCGCCCTGGTCGCGGACACGTACCGGCAGTGGGTGGTGGGCGCCACGGCCGCCGCGGCCTACGACGTCGGCGTGCTGTTCTCCAACGCCAGCAACCCAGGTAACCCGCAGGTCCAGACGATTCTCAAGTCGCTGCCGAACGTGAGGTAAGGAGCCGGAAACCGAACTCAGCACACCCGATCCCGACGCGGCCCGCTCGAACGCACACGAGAATGGAGGTGAATCCGTGCCGCCCTTGAGGAAACCGACCTGGCAGCAGGCGACCGCGCTGGTCAGCCTCAGCACGTGCGGCGCCATGACCGGGTTCGCCTTCGCCCACGGGACGGTCGACGAGATGACGTCGCCGACCCGGATGCCGATCAAGCTGGTAGCCCTGGACAAGCCGGCCAAGCCCGAGCAGACCGGCGAAAGCGCGCTGCGGTCGGCCATCGTCAAGGTGGCGAAGTACTACCTGCGCATGGCGCAGTCAAAGAGCCCGGCCGAGATGGAAGCGATGATCTGGGGCGTCGACAGCGTCGACAGCGTGAATCACGGCCAGTCCTGCGCGGCCTTCGCCAGCCTCACGCTCGCCCTCGGCGCCCAGTCCACCGGGCAGCAGAGCTGGGTGACCGGAGGGACCACGTATCCCTGGCCGCTGCATAAGTGGGCCGACGTGCGCGTGGACCTCAATCCGGACTCGCCGCAGATCGTCTCGGTCGTGCAGGACGCACAGGCGCATCACCGCTGGCATCCTCTCGGCGACGGCTACCGGCCGAAGCCCGGCGACTGGGTGCTCTTCGACGGCCACGTCGAGGTGGTGACCAGCTACTCGCACGGAGCCCTCCGCACGATCGGCGGGGACTCCGCGCCGAACCTCTCGGTCAACGCGCACACGTTCACCGGTTCGCTGGCCGCGCAGGGCGTGAACGGCTTCGTCAACAACGGCCAGCTGCTCAGCGCGGTGAGCCAGGAGAGCGGCTCGGCCACCAGCGGCACGGCGACCGCTGGCGGCTCGGCGCAGGTCAACGCGGCTGGCTTTCTGGGCCAGGGGCAGGCGGGCACGGGCGGCGCGGCCGTGCCGGGAACGACGCTCACGTCGATCCCCACAGCGACGGCGGGGAAGGGAG
>DAIOWL010000819.1:0-3677 GCA_036758545.1 Streptosporangiaceae bacterium
CCCCGAGATAGCCGAGATCACCGGACGGACCCCGGCCGCCTGCCGCCAGCTGGCTTCCTCGGCCCGCGGGCGCATCCGCGCCGCGCAGCCTGCCTCGTCCCCGCCGGCCCGGCAGGCCGGCCTGGTCAGGGACTTCAAGCTGGCGTGGGAGGCCAAGGACATCGAGGCTCTCGTCGGCCTGCTGGATCCCGGCGCCACGGTGGTCGCCGACGGCGGCGGCCTGGTCACCGCCGCGCTCCACCCCATCGAAGGCCGCGAGCAGGTGGCCCGCTACCTGGCCGACCTCGCCGGCCGGATACCCGGCGGCCTGGCGATCCTGGAGCGCACGGTCAACGGCCAGCCCGGCCTGGTGGCCCAGCAGGACGGCGTCACCGTGACGGTGTTCGCGTTCGAGGTCGCCGGCGACAAGATCACGCACATCTGGGCCGTGCGCAACCCCGATAAGCTCCGGCCCTGGACGACGGGCTGACGCCCGGACGTGTCCTGACGCGACCCGCTCGTTCGACTAGAAGGGGAAGCCGGACCGGCCGGCGGGGAAGGAACCAGGTTATGAAGTACTTGCTCTTGCTGAACCGAGCCGAGGATGCCCTGCCCGAGCCGGGCACGCCGGCCGCGCAGGCCATGCTCCGGGAGTACACCGCCGCGGTGCAGGCCATGGCCGAGGCCGGGGTGCTGGTGGACTGCGCTCCGCTGACGGCGGTTTCGGCCGCGACCACCGTGCGGGTGCGCGACGGGCAGCCGCTGCTGACCGACGGGCCGGCCGCGGAGCTGCGCGAGCAGGTCGGCGGGTACGCGATCATCGACTGCCAGGACCTGGACGACGCGCTCAAGTGGGCGGTGGCCATGCCGGCGGCCAGGGACTGTTCGGTTGAGGTCCGCGCGATCGTCGATACCGGGGGCGGACACATCGGGAGCGGGCGCTGAGGCCCGACCTCGAGGAGCTGCTGCGCCGCTGCTGGTGGGGGGCCATGGCCGAGGTGGCCCGCGCCACCGGGCGGCTGGACGTGGCCGAGGACAGCGTGCAGGACGCGTGCGTGGTCGCGGTCGAGCAGTGGGCCGCCGACAAGGTGCCGCGTGATCCGCAGGCGTGGCTGACCGGTGTGGCCCGGCACAAGGCGCTGGACCGGCTGCGTCGGGAGTCGCGGCGCCCGGCCAAGGAAGCGACCGGAGCTGCCGAGGCTATCGGGCCGCTGGGAGGGGCGGTCGGCCCGGCCCGTTCGGCCGATGAGGACCTGTGGCTCATCTACCTGTGCTGTCACCCCGCGCTCAGCCCGGAGGCGCGGATCGCCCTGACGCTGCGCGCGGTCGGCGGGCTGACCACGGCCGAGATCGCGGCCGGGTTCCTGGTGCCGGAAGCCACCATGGCCAAGCGGCTGACCCGGGCGAAGAACAAGATCCGCGATTCCGGCCTGGCCCTGGCCATGCCCCAGACCGACCTGCTCCAGACCAGGACGGCCGACGTCCTGCGGGTCGTGTACCTCATCTTCAGCGAGGGCCACCAGGCGTCGTCGGGTGACGACCTGGTCCGGCCCGACCTGTGCGTGGCCGGCGTCAACCTGGCCCGCGGCCTGGCGGCCCGGCTGCCCCGGGACCCCGAGGTGCTGGGCCTGCTCGCCCTGCTGCTGCTGACCGACGCCCGCCGGGCGGCCCGCACGGACGACGCCGGGGACCTGGTTCTGCTCGAGGAGCAGGACCGGACCCGCTGGGATCAGGCCATGATCGCCGACGGCGAGGGCTTCCTGGTCGAGGCGCTGCGGATGAGGCAGCCGGGCCCGTACCAGCTCTGGGCCGCGATCGCCGCCTGTCACTCGACCGCCGCCAGCGCCGCCGCCACCGACTGGAGGCAGATCTCGGTCCTGTACGGCGAGCTGCTGAAGTACGACCCGAGCCCGGTCATCGAGGCCAACCGGGCCATCGCGGTCGCCATGGCCGAGGGGCCTGCCGCGGGCCTGACCATCCTCGACGTGGTCCTCGGCCACCCCCAGCTCGTGATGTGGCCCCGGATTCACGTCGCCCGCGCCGACCTGCTGGCCCGGATGGGCCGCGACGAGGAGGCGGCGCGGGCGTACCGCACCGCGCTGGAACTGGAGCCGCCGGCGGCCGAGCGGCGCTACATTCAGCGCCGCCTGGCCGGCCGGGACCCCGATTAGACCGTCCGCTCCTTTCCCGGGGCGAGCACCGCGGCGATCACGCCGGCGGCGGCCAGCGCCGCTGCCGTCGCCTCGGCCGGCCGGAACCCGGCGATGAACGAGTCCGGCGAGCCGTAGCTCCCGTGCGCGGCGAACACGGCGGCCAGGATCGCGATCCCGAACACCCCGCCGAGCGCGTTCAGCGCGTTGTTGGTCCCGGCCGCCAGCCCGGCGTCGGCCAGCGGCACCGATCCGGTCACCAGGTTGGCCACGGTCGGGAAGCACATCGCGATCCCCACCCCGGCGAGCACCAGCGGCACGACCAGTGTCCCGTACCCCACCCCGGGCGAGACCACCGCCGCCAGCCACCCCAGTCCTGCGGCCTGGAGGATCAGCCCGGCCACCATGAACGGCCGGTTCCCGATCCGGTCGGCCAGCGCGCCGGCGACCGGCGCCACCAGCATGGGCATGGCCATCCAGACCAGGATCCGCAGGCCGGCCGCCAGCGGCGAGTAGCCGAACCCGATCTGGAACAGCTGCGTGATGAAGAACAGCGACCCGATCACGGACATGAACTGGAAGAAGATCACCGCGTTGGCGGTGGAGAACCCGCGGCGCCGGAAGTAGGCCAGCGGCAGCATCGGGTACGGCGTCCGCCGCTCCCAGGCGAGGAACGCCGCCATCAGCACCGCGCCCAGGACGAGCGCGCCGATCACCTCGGCGCTGTCCCAGCCCACCGAGGGTGCCCGCACCGGCCCCCAGGTCAGCGCGAACAGGCCGGCCCCGGCCAGCGCCATCCCGGCCAGGTCCAGCCGGACCTGCCGTCCCCGGCTCTCCCGCAGCCGGACCGCGGACAGCGCGGCGACGGCCAGCCCCACCGGCACGTTGATCCAGAAGATCCACTGCCAGGAGATGCCCTGGACCACCGCGCCGCCGACGATCGGGCCCGCGGCGACCCCGAGGCCGGTAATGCCGCCCCAGATCCCGATCGCGGCGCCGCGCTTGTCCGGCGGGAACGCGTCGCTGATCAGCGCCAGCGTCAGCGGCAGCAGCACGGCCGCGCCGGAGCCCTGGATCACCCGCCCGGCGATCAGCACGCCGGCCGACGGCGCCAGCGCCGCCACCGCCGAACCGGCCACGAATGTGACCAGCCCGGCCACGTACATCTTGCGGCGGCCGAAGCGGTCACCGAGCGCCGCCCCGGTCAGCATCAGGCAGCCGAAGGCGAGGCTGTACGCGTTGATCGTCCATTCCAGGTCGGCCAGGCTCGCGCCCAGGTGCGCCTGCATGGTCGGCAGGGCGGTGGCCACCACCACGATGTCCAGCGCGGAGATGAACGCTCCCATCCCGGCCAGCGCGAGCGTCCAGCCCGGCCGCCCCCGCCCCGGCCGCTCCGGCCGCGAGCCGGCGGTCCCGGCCCGGCCGCCGCCGGTCGTAAGAACATCAGTCATCGTTCGGTCCTCCGTAAACGAATCAGGCCCACCGGGCGCAGTCCTGCGCCGGTGAGCAGGTAGGCAGGCTGGTCCAGACCGGGGTCGGTGGCGAGCG
>DAIOWL010000820.1:0-3674 GCA_036758545.1 Streptosporangiaceae bacterium
GATCGGCTCGGGGTCGTGCTGATAGGCGAAGATCTCGCCCGCCTTGTCGAGGACCTGGCCGGGCCCGGCCTTGATTCTGAATGTGCTGTGCTTGCCGCCAAGGACCCACATGATGTTCCCGGTGTGCCGGTTCACCTTGTACACCGCCCAGGCGTAGCGGGCACTGATCAGCAGGTTGCCGTCGGTGTCGAGATGGACGGCGTTGATGTAGAACCAGTTCCAAGGAGTGGCGGCCGAGGCAGGCCGCGGCTGCTCGCTGTCCTTATAGGGGACGTGGCCCGCAGCGTTCCACTGGAAGAGCACCTTGCCGGTGCTGATGTCGATCTCCTGCACGATGCTGTCGACGACCTTCTGGTCGGCGGGACCGCCGATGGAGGTCAGGTTCGCGGTCGTGATGGTGTCTGCGATGATCAGCGCCGTGTTCCAGGGCGTGATAAGGAATTCCTGGCCGTCGGCCGAGTAGCCGTTGCCCCCTTTGACCTCAGCGATCCGCCGGTAGCGGTCGTTGTAGAGGTAGTCGGTCCCGCCCGAAACGGCACCCAGGTTGGGAGGACCCTGCCACCAGGTGAGCACCGGCTTGCCCTGGTAGGTCTGTGTGCGGAAGTCGGCGGCCAGTTCGTGTGCCGGAAGAGGGTGAAACCAGATCACCTTGCCGGTGTTACTAATGATCTCAGGGCCACTCACGGTGCCCCCGCCGGGGGTGATGAAGATGTCGCCGTTGGTGTTATCGGCGCCCTGTTTCAGCACAATGACCGCAGGCGCCTTGGCCTGGGCCGCGGCGCCAGAACTCACCGCACTACAGGCTGTCCCGGTCAAGGCGATCACCGCGGCGACCGCGGCGGCGACCGCATGTGGCGTTTTACCCCGCCACGAACCCGCAGCCCGGCATGAGACGGCATTGTCTCCCATCGCGCAACTCCGCCCTTCAGGCAGTCATTACCACGATAGGCCGGCTACCCTCCCAGCGCATTGACACCTAGAAAGATATGCTTAGACTTCTAGGTATGGATCTGCGTGGGCATCTGGATCTCCTGCTGCTGGCAACGTTGCGTGACGACGGGCCAGCCCACGGGTATGCGATCATCGCCAGCCTCCGTGACCGGTCGCATGGCACCTTCGACCTGCCGGAGGGAACCGTCTATCCGGCCTTGTACCGGCTGGAGCGCGACGGTCTGGTGGGCAGCGAGTGGGATGCCAGCGCTGCCCGGCGCCGCCGCGTCTACTCGCTCACGCCGGCCGGTGCCAGTGTTCTGGCCGCCAAGCGGCGGGACTGGCGTGACTTCGTGCGCGGTATGCGCGCAGTGCTAGGGTCCGGCGCGGCGGAGGAGTTCGGGTGAGCGAGATCGAGCGGTATCTGGACGAGTTGTTCGACAAGCTGGCTGGCACCGGCGCCGCGGGGCGGCGTGCCCTAATGGAGGCGGAATATCACCTGCGCGCAGTGGCGGCCGACGCCATGACCCGAGGGCTGCCGGAAGACCAGGCCGAGAATGAGGCGGTCAGCCGGTTCGGCTCGCCCGCGCTGGTGGCCAGGAAACTGCGCTCAGCCGGGCGCCTCAACCGGGCCGTGTCGACGGCCTGGCTGCTGGCAGGCCTGGCGGCCTGCGGGCTCGGCGCGGCTTACCTGGCTGCGGCCTGGTGGCATACCTGGCAGACGCCGAACTGCTACGTTGCCCTGGCCCCTGGCTGCTACACCGCCGGCATGCTCGTGCCGCGGATCACCACGGCCACGATGTTCGCCGCTGTCGGCACCGCGTTGCTGCTCGGCCGCTGGCTCGCCGTCAGGTACGCAGCGCTGACATCCAGTCGCCGCAGACTGGCGTTGCGGTCGCGGCGATGAAGCAATCCAGGCCCAAGCTCGCGGCGCTACGTCTACTCTGGCCACGGGCGACCGTGAGCATCCCGGTTCGGCACCCCGATCGGGACACTGAGCGGGCCATCCCTGGTCCCGGCACGGAATATGGGACTGGGTAAGGGTGCAGGCATCAAGCTCGGCCTAAGCTCGCAAAGCGTGAATCGACCTGACCCGCCACCAAGGACACGCAAGTACCGCATCCTCAAGGTCATGCTCTGGGGCGGTAATCACGTGATGCGCTGGCAGCTCCAACACGGTCTGGCACCTCGTGCCTTTGCCCTGGTCGAAACCGTCGGCCGCCGTACCGGTCAGCTCCGTCAGACGTGCGTGGGCAATGGCCTCATGGGCGACGCCTTCTGGGTGGTGGCCGCGCATGGCCAGCAGGCGGACTGGGTCCGCAATATCAGCAAAGAGCCACGGGTACGCGTGCTGGTGAACGGTCGCTGGCGCCGTGGTACCGCCACGCTCATGCCGGAAGATGATCCCGGCCAGCGGTCTCGCACCCTGCCATTCCAGTGGGATGCGGCGCTCGGCCGGGCCATCGCCACCAGGCCGCTGACTGTACGCATCGATCTCGAGCGCGAGGCAGATTCGGGCAGTTCGCCTGTATCCGGTCCGCGTGCTGAATGAGCTGTGCCGATTAGTCGAGCACGGCCTATGAGGCCTGTCCAGAATGTCGGTGCTGGCGGGCAGACTCTAGATGCCACCCGGGCCGACGCGCCCGGCGTAGCGTGACTGATGGGAGATACATTGCGAGCGAAGATCTTCTTCATCACTCTGGCCGTAGACGATCTCGACCGCTCGATCGCTTTCTACCGTGACGGCCTGGGCTGGCCGACCGAGGGCATCGTCGGGCAGGAGTTCCACGACGAGGTTACCGGCGCCGATGGAACCATCGCTTTCTTCAGCCTCGACGGAGGCCTGCTGCTCGGCCTCTACGAACGGACCAACCTCGCCAAGGACGCCAGCCTGCCGCCAGGCCCGCCCAGTTCCACCGAATTCAGCCTGGGTGTCCCCGCTGACTCACAGGCTGAGGTCGACAAGCTGCTCCGGCTGGTCGAAGCCGCCGGAGGCACGCTGACCGCGCCTGCCCATATGCGCCCGTTCGGCGTCTACTCCGGGTATTTCACCGATCCCGATGGCCATCTCTTCGAGATCGCATGGAACTCCAACGGGTAGAACCGGAGCGGCGCCGCCGACCATCCAGCTCAGTTCCTCGGCCCAGACGGCGAGGTAAGCGCACTCTACCGCGCGAAGGTAGCTCAGCCACGGCCCCGGATATGTCCCCGAACACGTCGGGCCACCGGCGGCTCCAGTCGCCCAGCCGGGCTCGTGAACGCTCGATGCATTCGCTCCTGGGCGGGGCGACGGCCGTGAAGGTAGAGCCGTGGCTACCCGGCCAGGTCACCCGCATCGGCCGGTGCCCGGCCGTCGGCTGCCTGTTGTCAGCCAATCCGTCAGCAAGGTCAATAGGGCTCACGGCTCCGGCGGCCGCCAGAGCTGTTGTACGAATTTGTGTCGTCGACGTGGCTTAGGGGCGCTCAGCACTGGTGAGGCAGTCCAGGTCCGTCCTAGCCTTCGGTCTGGCCGGGGCGTTCGTATCCTGTCGGTGCACGGGGTGAAGCGCTTGACGAAATCCGAGCGCGTCAGGAAGAGTTTGTTCACGGCGGCGGCCGGTCGCCGAGCTGTGGGACATCCGCCCCAGCAGGGGTTCCACTGGCGAAGGGGATTCGCCCTCTCGGTCGTCAATGTCACAGGCCATCTTCCAACACCGCGTCGCTGGGGGACGAGGGTGTCAAGGGGAGGCTTGTTCATGACCAGG
>DAIOWL010000821.1:0-1780 GCA_036758545.1 Streptosporangiaceae bacterium
TGCAGCGGCCGAACTGCGCCGGACAATGCTTACTACCGCCTCGAAGACAGGCGCCTCACCGATTGGGGAACGTCAGTGACTGCAGTAATGCCTGAGGGCGTGGCCCTGGCCCGGGACCTGGTCGGCCCCGCGATGGAATCCGCGATCGCCCGGCTCACCCCGGACGTGCGCGTGGTGGCGGCCTATCACCTCGGCCTGGCGGATGCCGCAGGCAACCCGATGCGCAGCGGCAGCGGCAAGGCGCTGCGGCCCGCGCTGGCCCTGCTCTCCGCCCGCGCCGCCGGCGCGCCGCCCGAGCGGGGCGTGACCGCCGCGGTGGCGGTCGAGCTCGTGCACAACTTCTCCCTGCTGCACGACGACATCATGGACAACGACACCGAGCGCAGGCACCGGCCGACGGCCTGGACCGTGTTCGGCGTCGGCGCGGCCATCCTGGCCGGGGACGGGCTCCTCGCGCTGGCCCAGGACCTGCTGCTGGAGGACGACACCCTCAAGGGCGCGTGGGCGGCCCGCTGCCTGTCCGCGGCGGTGCTGCGGCTGATCGGCGGGCAGGGCGCGGACCTGGCCTTCGAGAAGCGCGACGACGTGACCCTGGCCGAGTGCCTGGACATGGCCGGCGACAAGACCGCCGCGCTGATGGCCTGCGCCTGCAGCATCGGCGCCGTGCACCTGGGCGCGCCGCCCACGCTGGCCATGGCGCTGGCCGGGTTCGGCGCGCATGTCGGGCTGGCGTTCCAGCTCACCGACGACCTGCTCGGCATCTGGGGCGCGCCCGAGGTCACCGGCAAGCCGGTCCGCGCCGACCTGCGCGCCAGGAAGAAGTCGCTGCCGGTGGTAGCCGCGCTGAACAGCGGCCGGCCCGAGGCGGCCGAACTGCGCGCCCTGCTCACCAGCCCCGAGGCCCTGACCGAGGCCGACCTGGTCCGCGCGGCCGACCTGGTGGTCGCGGCCGGCGGCAAGGACTGGGCCGAGTCCGAGGCCGACGCCCAGCTCGCCGCGGCCAACGCCAGCCTGGCCAGCATCGACCTGGCCAGCGACGTCCGGGCCGAGCTGACCGCGATCGCCGAGTTCATCACGGCCCGAACATGGTGAAGGACGCCGCACCGACGGATCTCGCCCGCGGGACCCTTGACCGGGCCCGCGACCATCTGCTTGGCCTGCAGCACGCCGAGGGGTGGTGGCAGGGCGAGCTCGAGACCAACGTGACCATGGACGCCGAGGACCTGCTGCTGCGCGAGTTCCTCGGCCTGCACGACGACGCCGTGATCACGCCCGCGGGCCGCTGGATCCGGTCCCAGCAGCGAGACGACGGCACCTGGGCCAACTTCTACGGCGGGCCCGCCGACCTGTCCACCACGGTGGAGGCCTACCTGGCCCTGCGGCTGGCCGGTGACGAGCCGGACGCGCCGCACATGAAGCTGGCCCGGGACTGGATCATCGAGCACGGCGGCGTCGAGGCGACCCGCGTGTTCACCCGGATCTGGCTGGCCCTGTCCGGCCTGTGGTCGTGGGACGACCTGCCGGTCATCCCGCCCGAGCTGATCTACCTGCCGTCCTGGTTCCCGCTCAACATCTACGACTGGGGCTGCTGGGCGCGGCAGACGATCGTGGCGCTGGCCGTGGTCCAGTCGTTCCGCCCCGCGCGGCCCATCGGGATCTCCATCGACGAGCTCAAGACCGGCGGACCCCATGGCCGGGCTCCCCGCCCGCTCCGCGACCTCGACGCGCGGCCGATAGGCGGCACGACCAGCCCCACGGACCCCTGGGCCCGCTTCTTCAA
>DAIOWL010000821.1:1880-3663 GCA_036758545.1 Streptosporangiaceae bacterium
ATCGCCCGGCAGGAGAAGGACGGCTGCTGGGGCGGCATCCAGCCGCCCTGGGTGTACTCGCTGATGGCGATGAACCTGCTCGGCTACGACCTCGACCACCCCGTCATGGCCAAGGGCATCGCCGGGATCGACCGGTACACCATCACCGAGGAGACCCCCGACGGCCCGGTGCGCCGCCTGGAGGCGTGCCAGTCGCCGGTCTGGGACACCATCTTGACGATGATCGCGCTGGCCGACGCCGGCCTGGCCGCCGATGACCCGTCCCTGGGCCGCGCCGCGCGGTGGGTGCTCGACGAGGAGATCCGCGGTCCTGGCGACTGGCAGGTCCGCAGGCCGGACGTGGCCCCCGGCGGCTGGGCGTTCGAGTTCGACAACGACAACTACCCCGACACCGACGACACCGCCGAGGTCGTGCTGGCGCTGCGCCGGGTGGCCACGCCGAGCCGGGACGCCATCGACCGGGGCCTGGCCTGGCTGGCCGGGATGCAGTCCAAGGACGGCGGCTGGGGCGCGTTCGACGCGGACAACACCCGCAAGCTCGTCAACAAGCTGCCGTTCTGCGACTTCGGCGCGGTCATCGACCCGCCCTCGGCCGACGTGACCGCGCACATCGTGGAGGCGTTCGCCGCCGAGGGGCGGGCCGCCGAGCCGGCCGCGCGCCGCGGCGTGGTCTGGCTGCTGCGGGCGCAGGAGCCAGACGGGTCGTGGTTCGGCCGCTGGGGCGCGAACTACCTCTACGGCACCGGTGCCGTCGTGCCCGCGCTGATCGCGGCCGGGGTGAGGCCGGGCAAGCCGGCCATCCGCCGCGCCGTGGCCTGGCTGGAGCAGCACCAGAACCCGGACGGCGGCTGGGGCGAGGACCTGCGCTCCTACGACGACCAGGCGCTGGGCGGCCGGGGCGAGTCCACCGCGTCGCAGACCGCGTGGGCGCTGCTCGCCCTGCTGGCCGCGGGGGAACGGGAGAGCCCCGCGACCGAGCGCGGCATCCGCTGGCTCGCGCAGACGCAGCGAGACGACGGCACCTGGGACGAGCCCTGGTTCACCGGCACGGGCTTCCCCGGCGACTTCTACATCAACTACCACCTGTACCGGCTGGCCTTCCCGGTCAGCGCCCTGGGCAGGTACATCCACGGAGGCGACACATGACCGACGCGATCATCTGTGCCCCCATGCGCATCGAGGCCCGCGCGATCCGGCGGGGGCTCCGGACCAGCGCTGATCCTCCCGAGGTACTGCGCACGGGCTACGGCACCACGAGGGCGGCTGACCGTGCGGGCGAGCTGAAAGCCAGCCCGTTCGGCCAGATGGTCGTGATGGGTGTCGGTGCCGGGCTGACCTCCGACCTCGACCCGGGCGACCTGGTCGTCGGCACCGAGGTCGGCGTGGCCACCTGCCCGTCGGCTCCGCTGCTGGCCGGCGAGCTGCGCCGGGCCGGGCTGACCGCCCGCACGGGCCGGATCAGCACCGTGGACCATCTGGTCCGCCGGTCCGAACGGGCCGGGCTGGCCTCGGACGGCACGCTGCTCGCCGACATGGAGTCGGCGCCGCTGGCGGCCGCGGCCGGGGATCGCCCGGTGGCGGTGATCAGGGCGGTCTCAGACACGCCGGTCCATCCGGTGGCGGGCATCGTCTCCGGCGGCCTGGCCGCGCTGCGTGCGCTGCGCGCCGCCGCGCCCGTGGCCGAACGCTGGGCGGCGGCCTGCGGGTCACGCCAGGTGCTGCTGGCCGGGCCACGGTCGTTCTGCGCCGGCGTCGAGCGGGCCATCGAGATCGTCGAGCGCGC
>DAIOWL010000822.1:0-2262 GCA_036758545.1 Streptosporangiaceae bacterium
CAGTGCGGTGGAAGATCTATAAGGAGGCCCGGCGAGCGACTGCAACCACGCCTCGAGCGCCTGCTGCTAAGCGCGCGGCCTCGATGTACTGCCGCTGGGCATCATCCGCCAGTACATCGAGCAGCAGCGACGGCCGGGCTGACGGGAGGCCTCCATTCCTCCCGGTCCTGAACGGCCGGGATTCCTGGAGACGACCAGTTGAACACGCGGCCGCGGACGCGGCGGGACGGTTCGCGACAACAAGGGATCATCCGGGTGGCTCCGCCGGCTTGCCCGGGCGTCCGGAACCGCCTGATGGCGGGATCAGTGCGCTCGCCTATTTCCGGTTGGCCGGACGGGCCTGGTGAAATGTCATTATCGTGGCGATACGGCGCGGTTGCCGCGCCCGCGGGCTCACCTGGGTCATGTGGTGCGCCCGCCGCACCTGGAGCGGAGGTTCGTGAGCTGCACCGCCAAGATCATCACTGGATCTGGTGCCTGGCTGGCCCGGCGGGTATGGCCAGCCTTATCTGCTGGCCGATCGTGCCCGGCCCGGTGGGGCCGCGGTGAGCCACGCTACCCGTCCCGGGATGCCCGCGGCGGGGCAGTCCGGCACGATCGCCGGTTACCGGCTGGACGGGCACGTCGGGCAGGGCCGCCGGGCCGTCGTCTACCTCGCCCAGGACGAGAGGCTGCGCCGCCGGGTCGCGCTCAAGGTGATGGCGCCGGAGCTGGCCCGCGACGCCACCTTCCGGACCAGGATGATCAGCGAATCCCGGGCCGCCGCCGCGCTGGGCCACCCGCACATCGTCCCTGTCTTCGGGGCTGGTGAGACGGACGGGGTTCTGTATGTTGCCATGCACTATGTGACCGGCGGGGACGCGCGGTCGCTGCTCAGCCAGCACGGCCCGCTTCCGCTCGGCTATGCCTGGCGGATAGTCGCCCAGATCGCGTCGGCCCTGGACGCCGCGCACGCGCACGGCGTGATCCACCGGGATGTCAGGCCAGCCAACATCCTCCTGGACGGCGACGAAGCGGGGGACAGGGCCGCGGGCGGCCATGCGTACCTCTCCGATTTCGGGACGAGCCCGGCCTTCCCCGCCGGGCAGGTCATCGCGGCGGATCAGGCCGCCGGGATGCTCGACTACCTCGCGCCCGAGCAGATCGAGGGCCGCGCCGCCGACGGCCGGACCGATCAGTATTCGCTGGCGTGTGCCGGGTTCGAGTTCCTCTGCGGCACACCGCCGTTCGGTCCGGACCAGGGCCAGACCCTGATGTACGCGCAGATCTACGCCGATCCTCCGGCCGCGAGCGCGCGGCGCGTCGGAATATCCGCGGCGGTCGACTCGGTGCTGGCCACCGCGCTGGCGAAGGACCCGGCCGACCGGTATCCGAGCTGCGGCCGGTTCGCCGAGGAACTGCGGGCCGCGCTGCACCTGCGGCCCGGCGAGCCAGCGGACCCACCGCGGTCACCCGCGCCGCACGGCAACGGTCCCGTCAGCGGGCCTCGGCCGGCCCCGGCCGGCCGGGTGCTCCTCCGTGTCAAACAGCGGCCGCGGCCAGGCGCCGAGGACAGGCCAGCTGCTGCGACAGGCCGGGTGGCCGAAGCGCACTCATTCGAACCGGCCACCACCAGCGAACCGGCCACTGCTAGGCAACCGGTCATCGCTAGCCAACCCGTCACCGCCGACCAAGCGGCCGCCGCGGGCGAACCCTTCACCGTCGGCGATCCGGGCAGCCCCAGTCCCGAGCCGTCCGGCCGGCGTATCCGGGGACGCGTGCTGGCGGCCGGTGCCGTGGTCGCCGTGGCCGCCGCGGTCGCATCCGGTGTCGCCGTTGCCTTGTCGGGGGGATCGGCTCCTGCCCACTCGGCCGCAGCCACCCCCACGTCGGCTGCCTCCTCGCCGTCCCCTTCGCTGTCATCGCCATCAGCGGCTTCATCGCCTTCGGCGCCGGTCACGGCGCCCGAGCAGGCGGCCGCCCTGGGCACGCTGCTGACCTCGAGCGCCGCCGCCCGGACGGCGCTGCACAACGCGGTCACCCAGGTAGGCGGCTGCAGTCACCTGCCCGGCGCCGTCAGCCAGCTGCAGGCCGTCGTGAACCGGCGCGCCGGGCAGTACGACCGGGCCTCGGCCCTATCCACCAGCGCCCTGCCGGGCGGCGCCCAGGTGAAGTCCAAGCTTCTGGCGGCGCTGGGCAGCTCGCTGACGGCGGACCGGGACTACCTGTCCTGGGCCCGGCAGCAGCTGACCGGCGGATGCACGCCGACCAGCCAGTCGAGCG
>DAIOWL010000822.1:2362-3663 GCA_036758545.1 Streptosporangiaceae bacterium
AGGGCGCTGCGGACGATCTTGCCGAGCTGGTTGCGCGGCAGGGCCGCCAGCCGGAACACCCGCTTGGGGCACTTGTACGCGGCCAGCAGCGTCCGGGCGTGCGCGATGAGCGCGGCGTCGTCGAACTCGTGCCCGTCCCGCAGCACCACCCAGGCGGTCACCCGCTCGCCCCAGCGTTCGTCCGGAACCCCCGCTACCGCGGCTTCCGCCACGGACGGATGACGCTCAAGCGCGATCTCGACCTCGCGCGGGTACACGTTCAGGCCGCCCGAGATGATCATCTCCTTGGTCCGGCCGCGGATCATCAGGTGCCCGGTGGCCGGGTCCACCGTGCCGATGTCGCCGGTACGGAACCAGCCGTCCGGGGTGAAGGCAGCCTGACTGCCGGCCGGGTCGTCCCAGTAGCCGGAGAAGACGTGCGGCCCGCGGAGCTGGATCTCGCCGTCGGCGCCGGGATCGGCGAGGCCGCCCGCTGAGCCGTCCCCGGCGCCGATGCGCACGAGCATGCCGGGCAGCGGCACCCCGATCGTGTCACCGCGCGGGTCGGCGACCGGGTTGGAGACGTTCAGCCCGCTCTCCGTCGTGCCGTACCTGACCAGCGGCAGCCGCCCCAGCACGGCCGGCAGCCGTCCGGCCAGCGACGGGCTCAGCGGGGCCGAACCGCAGACGGCCAGGCGCAGCCCCCGCAGCCCGCCGGCCAGCGCGGCCGGCGAATCCGCCAGGGCCTGGTAGATGGTGGGCACCGCGAACAGCACGCTGGCCCTGGTGCCGGCGGCGGTCTGCACCAGGGCGTCGGCGGAGAACGCGGACCTGATGTGCACGGTGCCGCCCGCGATCAGTGCGGCGTGCACCCCGCCCAGGCCGTGCTGGTGGTACAGCGGCAGCGCGTGCACCAGCACGTCGTCGGCCTGCCACCGCCAGGCCGCCATCGCGGCGCGGATCGAGACCGTAACCTGGCGGTGCGTCAGCGGCACCCCCTTGGGCCTGCCGGTGGTGCCGGAGGTGTACGCGAGCAGCGCCATCTCGTCCGGCCGGGCCGCCACCTCGGTGGCCGGCCGGACGTCCGCGGGCAACTCCCCGGCGTCCGCGATCTGCAGGCCCAGTCCCAGCCCGGCCAGCCGACGACCCGGTTCGGCATCGGCGAAGGCCAGCACCGCGCCGGAGTCGGCGGCCAGGTGCCCGAGCTCGGCGGCGGTGTAACCGGGGTTGGCCAGCACCACGACGGCCCCGGCCCGCAGTACCCCCAGGTAGCAGCGCACGAAGCCGACGCTGGAGCCGGCCGCGAGCAGCACCCGGTCCCC
>DAIOWL010000823.1:0-3662 GCA_036758545.1 Streptosporangiaceae bacterium
GACGGCGAGCTGGAGCGGGAGATCCTGCACCCGGCCAACCCGGGGTCGGTCTACCACATGACCAAGACCCTGGACCAGCTGCTGTTCTCGTTCTACGCCAAGAACGACGGGCTGCGCATCACCGACCTGCACCAGGGCATCGTCTGGGGCACCCAGACCGACCAGACCGCCCGCGACGTCCGGCTGGTCAACCGGTTCGACTACGACGGCGACTACGGCACGGTGCTGAACCGGTTCCTCATGCAGGCCGCGATCGGCCACCCGCTGACCGTGCACGGCACCGGCGGCCAGACCCGCGCCTTCATCCACATCCGGGACACCGTCCGGTGCATCGAGCTCGCCCTGGAGAACCCGCCGCAGGCCGGCGACCGGCCCCAGGTGCTCAACCAGGTCACCGAGACCCACCAGGTCGGCGGCCTGGCCAAGCTGGTCGCCGACATCATGGGCGCGGACATCGCCTACCTGCCGAACCCGCGGCGGGAGGCCGACGAGAACGACCTGATCGTCACCAACGACCAGTTCCTCGCCCTCGGCCTGGAGCCCACCAAGCTGTCCGACGGCCTGCTCGAGGAGGGCCGGGAGATCGCCCAGCGCTACCGGGACCGGGTCGACCCCAGCAAGATCATCGCCCGTTCGGTCTGGCGCAAGGGCATGGAAACCGCCGAGGATCTGCTCACCGACGTCCCGCCGGAGGGCTGACCCTCAGCTGAGGGGTACGGGTACGCGGTGGTCCGGCTGGCCGTCCTTGGCCAGCATCCACACCGAGTCGGCGGTGGCCCGGTAGAGCCGCACGCCGGCGCCGGGCCGGACGTCGCCGCTGGTCCATGCGTGGCCGCCGTGACCCACCGAACGGCGCGAGAACGCCTCGATCCCCCGGGCGGTCTCGCCGTCTTCGAGCAGGGTCGCGGCGGCGGACATGTACACGCCCTGCCCGGTGCCGATCTCCGCGTGCGAGTCGAAGACCGCGATGCCCACCTCGGGCCGCACCGCGATGTTGCGCGAGTGCGTCACCTCGGGTGAGGAGACCCAGTAGAACTCGGTGAAGCCGATGTGCGCGAAGTAGACCGGCGAGCTCCACGGGCGTCCGGTCGCGTCGGCGGTGGCCAGCACGAGGTAGCGGCTGGCCTCGATGATGTCCCGCGCGGTCTGCGCGGCCGGGCCGGGGGCGCTCATCTCAGCTGGCCCGGCGGTAGGTCAGGCCGAAATCGTGCTTCCACTGTCCGCCGTCGGCGGGGGATGTCTCCCAGGCGCCGCTGATGGTGTTCTGGTCCGCGCTGAACGTGCCGGTGAAGCGCTGCCGGAAATCCAGCGGCGTGAAGTCGGGCGACTCCCGGGTGAGCGTCCACACCCCGCCGGCCAGGGTCATCGCGTACAGCCGGACCACGCCGCGGGAATCGTAGTAATGCTGCGTGTACGCGCCGGTCTCCGGGTCGGTGCTGACGATCGTCAGCCCGTCGGGCGCCTCGGGGACCGGGACCTCGGTGCGCTGGATCAGGAACTGCCGGTCCAGCGCCCATTCGAACGTGCTCCGCGCCGCCGGGGCGTCCTCGCCACCGAACTGCGCCACCACGACCCACTCCCCGACGAAGACGTCCAGCCCGGCCAGCGCGTCCGCCCTGCTTCCTGTCACGACGATCACTCCGCTCTCACGTTGCCGCCTGTTTGCGGATATAACGTCTGCGAGCGGGTGAGATCATCGGAGCGCCCGGCCTCGATGCGCGGCCACTGGGCGATGGGGCGCCCGTTTATCCGCGTGTAGTCGCCGTACCCCTGCGGCCAGCCGGCGGGCGAGTCCTCCCACGGCTCCTGGCGCCCGTACACGGTGAGGTCCATGAGCGCGTAGTTATTGTCCATGGCCTCGGCGCCGCGCCGCTTCGTCCAGTAGGTCTCGAAGACGCGGTCGCCGTCCCGCAGGTAGCAGACCAGGTGGAACAGGCCGATCTCGCGCCCGGCCAGGAGCGTGTCGAGGGACGCGTGGGCCGAGTACCAGGGCAGGTCCCAGCCCATGAAGTCGCGGTAGCGGACGCTCTCGTCGTACGGATGCGCCGGCGGGGTGTCGTACGTGACGTTGCGCCCCTGGCAGAAGACCGCGAACGTGATGTCGCGGGAATGCAGGTACGACAGCTCCCTGACCTGGGTGGTGACCCACGTGCAGCCCTCGCACTGGTCGGCCGCGGGGTGCCCGGGCCACCACATGAAGTAGTAGGCGATGAGCTGCCGGCGCCCCTCGAACGCGTCGAGCAGGGTGACCGGCCCGTCCGGCCCGGTCAGTTCCAGGCTGGCGTCGACCTCGACCATGGGCAGGCGCCGGCGCGCCGCGGCGATCGCGTCGCCTTCGCGGGTGTGCGCCTTCTCCCGCACCCGCAGCGCGTCCAGCTCGGCCTCGAAGGCAGCCCGGTCGACGGCCGCGGGCAGGTTCGCTGATTCACTCGTCATGAGAGTTCCTCCTCTTCCCTGTATCTGCAACCGACGGTAGCACGCCAATCAATGAACTGCAACCAACGGTTGCATATCGCCGTGCTGACCGTTCAGGCGGTCGGCTGCGCTGTGCCCGCTTGCGGCACCGCCATGCCGCGGGCGTAGACGGCGCGGATGCGGTGGAGGGCGGCGGGGTCGGCGATGGGGTCGCCGTCTACGGCCAGGATGTCGGCGTCGAAGCCGGGGGCGATGCGGCCCTTGCGGTGACCGAGCCCGATCACGTCGGCCGACACCGAGGTGATCATCGTCAGCGCCTCGGCCTGCCCGATTCCGATCTCGCGCAACTGGTCCGGGGCATGCCGGACCACGTCGTGCGGCTTGATCGGGGCGATGCCGGCGTCGCTGCCCACCACCATCACGGCCCCGGCCTCGTACATCCGCCTCATGTTGGCCACCATGAGCGGAAGCCGCGCCCGGACCACCGGCGGCGGCTCCAGGCCCGGGATCGGCACCAGCCCTACCGTGAGCCCGACCACCGTGCGCCGGTCCGCGATCAGCTGGATCAGTTCGGCGGGCGCGTCCACGCTGGTCTCGGTCCAGAACGACACGTGCTCCAGGCCGTCGGCCCCGGCCGCCACCCCGTCCGCGATCGCCTGGACGGCGTGCGCGTGCGCGGTCACCGGCAGCCCGTGCCGGTGCGCCTCGTCCACCGCGGCCCGCAGCACCTCCGGCGTGAACTGACAGAGATGCTGGTAGGTGCCGGGTGTCAGGGTCCCGCCGCTGGCCATGATCTTGATGACGTCGACGCCGCGCTCCACGTGCTCCCATACCGCGGCCCGCACCCCCGCCTCGGTCGGCTCCGCGGCCCCGCCCAGGTAGTGGCAGTGCCCGGCCGGCGCGGTGGTGACCGGCGGCCCGGCCGCGAGGATGGTCGGCAGCCCGGGCTGGCCGCGCAGCCCGAGCGACAGGTAGTCCCGGTCGCCCAGGTCCCGGACCGTGGTGACGCCGCCGCGCAGGGCCGCCTGACCGGCCCGGATCATCGCCTCGATCGCCTCCTCGTCGGACCGCGCCGCCAATGCGGCGACTGGGTCCGCGCTGGCGTCGAAGGCCAGGTGGACATGGGTATCGACCAGGCCCGGCAGCAGCGCCGCCCCGCCCAGGTCGACGACGTCCGCGCCGTCCGGCGCGGGCGCCCCGGAGCCGACGGCGACGATGGTGCCGCCGTCGATCACCACCAGCGGGTC
>DAIOWL010000824.1:0-3662 GCA_036758545.1 Streptosporangiaceae bacterium
CTTTTTCAAGGCGGCTGCAGTGGTGTTCGAGCGCGCTGATGACACGGGCGTGCCGTGACGACGGGAGGGGTCGCCAGGCCCCGGGTGCGCTCGTTCTTGCGGCATGAGCCGGCGCCAGCGCCGCGCTCGATCATCTGACTGAGCAGCCCGGTTCCCGGACATATGGTCATGGCAGCCGCCCCGCACGCCGGGGGCGGCGCCGGATGGGTGCTTGCGAGACCACTCCGCCCGCCACGCACCGGGAACCAGCAAGACCCCAGATAAGCCAACCGCAGAGGAATCCTTCCTCGCTCTCGAGGATCTTCCGCCGCTTGCCGGCGTCAAGCTCGTTCGTCCTCGCCGCTGCGCGGCTGCGGGCGCTCCAGCCTGGCCCCGGGCCGCGCGGCAGGAAGACCCGGGCAGCTGCGAGGAAGGATCCAGAAGAATAGTCAGCCCAGCCCGGCGGCGCGCGTAGTCACCGGGCCAGGTCCGTACGCCCTCTTGACACTGGTGGACCTTATGGGTGCCGCCAGACCGGGTTATTCCTTCCCTGATCTTGCGGGGTCTTGCGATAGTTAGTAGCTCATCAGGCTGCGTTTGCCCCGGTCGGCGGTCCTGCCTGTTCCTTTCGCCGTCCTTCAGGCGTTTGCGTAGGACAAGGTAACCGCGCCGTTGCGGCGCTCGGTGACCGAGACCAGGCGCAGGTTCGTGCGCTTGCCGGGGCGGAACAGCGTGGTCCCGCTGCCCGCCATGACCGGGTTGACGACGAAGTTCAGCTTGTCGACCAGGCCGTGCTCGAGCAGCGTCTGGGCGAGCTGGCCGTAGCCGTAGATCACCAGGTGCCTGTCCCCCTGCTGCTTGAGCTCGCGCACGGCGGCGATGGGGTCGCCGGGAATGATCGTCGTGTTGTTCCAGTCCGCTGCCGTCAGGGTGGAGGAGAAGACGTACTTGCGCATCTCGTAGATCCGCTCCAGGTACGGCCCTGACGGCGATGACCACCTGGGGGCGAAGTAGTCGTAGGTGTTCCTGCCCATCAGCATCGCGTCGCTGTCGAGCAGCACCGCGAGCGACTCCTCCGCGGCCTGCTGGTCGAAGTAATCCCCGATCCACGACTGCGGATCACCGTGGATACCGTCGAGTGAGACCAGGCTGCTCACGATCAGGTTGCGCATATCGCCTCCCATGGCTGCTGGCGGGCTGGTTCCCGCGTCTGCCGTCGATATACAGACCTGCCCGGCTGTCCGAAGTCGTCGCGGCTGCGGTCGGATTATCGCCTGCCGGACGGTTCGGCCATGCGCAGGAACTGCGCGCCCGCCAGCCGGGGGCGAATGGGCATTCGTCGTACTGGCGCTGACCTTCCAGCGGCCGCACCGCTACCCGGCCCGCGTCCGGCAGACCCGCCGGCCCGGCACGTCGCGGACCACGAGCGGCGCGTCGGCGAACAGGACAGCATCACCGTCTCCGGCAGCGCTGACCGCCAAGCCGGCGGCCTGGCCGGCGCCGCGTGTCCAGCCAGCGTCCCAGGTTCGGCCGTCCGCGCCGGTAACTGCCACGCGGGTCTGGCTGGCCACGAGGGCCGGCATGGCCTTCCCGTCAGGAAAGGCCAGCACCGATGAGGCGAATAGCTCCCGCATGGCCAGCTGTGCCGCGCCGCCACCTGGCGAAAGGGGCGGCAGGGTGATCGCATAGGTCGATCTGGCGGCGCGTGACGACCCGCCGGTCGTGCCCTGCCCGTGCGGTACGCCGCCGGCGAGGCTGTCTGCTGCGATCGGGCCGCGCTGAAGGCTTGCATTACGCTGGAGCCCTCGGAGTTCTGCTGAACGGCCGGCTCGTAGGGGGTAGGTCATGCGATGGCTGGGATGGATGGTCCCGATCTTGGTCGCTGCGGCCCTGTTCATCAGCCCCGCTGCCGCGGTAGCGGCAGCAACGTCCTCGGATTCGGTCAGCGGGCTTGAGTACGCGGCGACATCGGCACAGGGCCGCTTCGTCGGTATCGCCTCGGGCGCTTTGCCCGGCGCCTGGTCGGTAACGGTGGACCACACGCCGCTCGGTACCTCGGCCGCCATCACTGGCGGTGACTTTCACCTCGCCACCCGCCTGGACGGAACGCTCACCGCGGTCACCGGTGACTTCACCGCAGGTACGGTCAGGCAGCTGTCCGGTTTCACCGGGTGCGCCAGCCAGCGCTATGCCGTGCACGGCGTTCTGGGCCACGTGGGTGCTGGTGCGGCCCGCCGCGGCACCGGCTCCCTTGATGCCACGCTGACGCACTACCGCACGAAGATCTTCGGACAGTGCCTGACGTACTCCGCGAGCGTCCGCGGATCGCTGTCGCTGACCCCATCCTGACAACCCGCTGATCCTTGTGATATCCCTCGGCAGCGAGGCCGGAGGTGACGGTACCGTCCGCTCCGGGCTGGAGAGCACCGATCAGGAGATCGACCTGAACGCCGGGCACGCCCCGGCCGCTGCGGGATGCCCGGCACCTACGCGCGCGGCACAACGGGCAAGACGGCGCCCGGCGGCCAGCCCGGGCGCACGCAAGACACCGGCGAGCGGGCAGACGGCACTGACGCCCGCGACCGGCAAAGGCGAAAGGCATCTAGTTCACAGCCGCGACTGGACAGCAAAGTCCAGGATATCCCAGCCGCCCGGCTATGCCGTCTCACACTCATGCCGATGTGAGAGCGTGCCCGTTTTTATAGGCGACTAGCATCAAATAGGCCTGATGCGGAGACAGCCGAGATAAGTCGGTCAACATTCTCTGCAATTTCCCGATAGGCCTCTTCCCTATAGAGTCGCCTTTCCGATTCGACATCTGAAATCCTGCCCGGTTCACCGATATCGGCGACTGACCATATACGTGGGATAGCCGGGAAGGTCACCCACTGCAGACACTCGTCGAAGACTCGCTGATTCATGCAGACTGTAATATCAGCCCTCTCCAGGCGCGACTGGGTCAGCTGATCCCCATAGCCGCCCTTGGCAAATTCTCGTATGCCGTGCTTCTCAAGGAGCTTGAGCGTCTTTCCGTAGCTGGTCAGATTCCTTGCTTTTTCCGGAGCCGCAGCCGTGCCGCTTGACAGGACATTCCAATCCTCAATCTCGAGCGAGTTCAGATAGGCTTCCGCAATAATGCTCCTGAACGCGTTTCCCCGGCATATAAAGTGAATAATCATTCCGCCACGCTACCAAACCGGCGTTTCCAGCACAACGTCGTACCGGTTAATAAAAGCTTGCTAATTACAGTCAGAAGATAGGCTCGATCCCTCACGCTGGACAGCTGCGTACCCGTCGCTGGCCCTCACGGGCCCGGTCGCCCGAACACCTTGCCGATCTCGATCGCTGGCGAGTCGGTGATCGTACCCAGGCAGATCACGAGGACCCGCATCAGCCTGGATCGCCACCCGAACTGCATCCTGGTCGCCTACGGTGTCCGGCACCTGACCAGCACCTGACCCAGCCTGCGTCTCCCGAGCTCATGCCGCGGGAGAGACGTCCGATATTGCCAATGTGAGTAATTCATCGCCGAATGTCTATGCACGAAGTGGAATACTCACTCACGCTATCTCGACCTTGCCGACGATCGCCGTAGAGCATTTTCCATCGTTCTGGCAGGAAATCAGATCGCCGAGTATGCGTTCCCTGGCGATGGCGAGTTTGCCGCGGCCGAGCGGCACAGA
>DAIOWL010000825.1:0-3661 GCA_036758545.1 Streptosporangiaceae bacterium
CGAGGTGACCGAGCGTATCCGCAAGCGGAGCGAGGGTGGGCGGCGGCTTTATCTCGAGCGGATCGCGACGGCCGCCGCCAAGCGGCCGCACCGGACGCGGATGTCCTGCTCCAACCTCGCCCATGGCGCCGCCGGCTGCGGCCCCGTCGGCCGCGGCGCCGCTGGCCGGGGTGCTGCTGTAGGCGGCGGTGGGCAGGGTGCCGGACGCCTGGGCGGCCTTCTTCGCGGCGGCTGGCTTGCCTCCGCCGCCGGAAAAGGCCCAGGCGAGCGGGCCCAGGAGGGCAAGCCCCGCGCAGAGGGTGATCACCCGCCGGCGCCAGTAGGCGTCGGACTGGTAAGCACCCGTCTGGTAGGCATCGGGGTGGTAGGCATCGGGGTGGTAGGCATCCGATTGGTAGGCATCCGACCGGTTGGCATCGGGCTGGTCCGTGTCGTTACCGTCACGATAAGCATTCCGATCCATACGGAGAGTATGCAAGCTGTGGTTAGCGGGGGCGGGGAGACCCGCCGGCCGGAACGGGCTCGTTACCCGCGGACGGCCGCGCCGGGCTGGCTCGTGCCACGATAGGCAGCATCATGTCGACGTCCTTCGCCGAGCCGGTGCTGGCCTGGTATGCGCGCAATGCGCGGGACCTGCCCTGGCGGGCGCCGGGCGCGACCCCCTGGGCGGTGCTGGTCAGCGAGATCATGCTGCAGCAGACGCCAGTGGCCCGCGTGCTGCCCGAATACCTCGGCTGGATGACCAGGTGGCCCACCCCGGCCGCGCTCGCGGCCGAGCCGGCCGGCGAGGCGATCAGGCAATGGGGCCGGCTCGGCTACCCACGGCGCGCGCTCCGGTTGCACGAAATGGCGACGATCCTCGTCGCCCGCTACGGCGGGGGTGTGCCTGCCGACCTGGACGCGCTGCGTGCGCTGCCGGGGATCGGCAGCTACACCGCCGCGGCCGTCGCCAGCTTCGCCTTCGGGCAGCGGCACGCGGTGCTGGACACGAACGTTCGGCGGGTGCTGGCGCGGATGGCCGCCGGGCAGCCCTGGGCCGGGGGCTCGTCGTCGGCTTCGGTCGCGGAGCGGCGGCTGGCAGAATCACTGCTGCCCGCCGAGCCCGCGGTGGCGGCCCGCTGGTCGGTCGCGGTGATGGAACTGGGCGCGCTGGTGTGCACGGCCGCCAGCCCGCGCTGTGGTGACTGCCCGGTGGCGCGCGAGTGCGCCTGGCTGGCCGCGGGACGCCCGGCTCCGCCAGCCGGAACGGCGGGAGCGGCTGGTGCGACCGGGGCGGCGGGAGCCGTCGGATCGGCTGGCGCGGTAGGGGCGGCTGGGGCGATAGGGGCGGCTGGCGCGGTCGGGGTGGTGCGGCGGCGGCGGACGCAGAAGTACGACGGTACCGACCGGCAGTGCCGCGGGCGGCTGCTCGCGGTGCTGCGCGGGGCCAGTGATCCGGTGCACCGGGCCGACTTCGACGCGGTCTGGGCCGGCCAGGCTCAGCTGGAGCGGGCGCTGGACGGGCTGGTGGCCGACGGCCTGGTCGACCCGCTGCCGGATGGCCGCTTCGCGCTGCCCGGGAGCGTGCCACTGTCGCGATGAGGCTGGGGAACGCCTCCAGGCGGCTGACTCGGCGGGGTGAGGGCGTCGAGGGCCTGGGCATGATGAGCAGCGACTCAGGAGGGAGTGTCCGATGATCGGCACGTTGCGCACGGTGGTGCTCGACGCACCCGACGTCCGGCGGCTTGCCGCGTTCTACACCGCTCTCGGCGGGTGGACCGGGCAGGACGCCGACGATGACTGGATCACGATGGAGACCGGGGACGGGTGGCGCCTCGCCGCCCAGCGCAGCCCGGGGCTCGTACCGCCGCGGTGGCCCGATCCGGCGTACCCGCAGCAGGCGCACCTCGACCTGCGCGTGCCGGACCTGGACGCCGGCTTGGCGAAGGCGGCCGGGCTGGGCGCCGGGCTGCTGCGCAAGAACGAGAACTGGTACACGCTGGCCGACCCGGCCGGGCACCCGTTCGACCTGTGCCTGTTCCCGGCGAAGCAGGAGACCACGCTCATGGGCGTGATGCTCGACTGCCCGGACGCCGGGGAGCTGAGCGCGTTCTACGCGGAACTGCTCGGCAAGCCCGTCACGTACGAGGGCGAGGGCGTGGCGATGATCGGCGAGGACGGGGCGCAGCCGGTGATGTTCCAGCAGATCACCGAGTACCGCGCGCCGCGGTGGCCCGATCCCGCGTATCCGCAGCAGTTCCACCTCGACGTCACGGTCGACGACGTCGATGCGGCCGAGGCGGCGGTGCTGAAGCTCGGCGCCACCTCGCTGTCCTCCGGCGGGGTGAACTGGCGGGTCTACGCCGACCCGGCCGGCAAGCCCTTCTGCCTCTGCTGGGACTAGTGCGCAAGTTCAGCACTCACGAGCTGCAAACCCACACGTCAGTGCACGCAATACCCCCGCCATCCCATCAGCATCACGGTTCGTGTGCGCCGGGCCGATGAAACGCCATGAAACCCCGGATCCATGGCGTTCTGACGCCGTGGATTCCCGGTTTCACGCCGTGGATTGCGCTCCAGCGGCGTGAACGCGGCATCCGCGCCTTGAGAAGCGGCGGGGACGCAACACACGTGAGAGGGGACGCAACGCACGTGAGAGCAGCCAGCACAGGTTTCTGACCGGGGACTGCGGGCGGGAGGCTGATGGACCGGCGGACAGCACGGAACCCGGGTCCCCTGGCCTGAGCGGGCCAGGGGACCCGGGTTCCGGTGCGTCGTGCGGTTACTACCCCACCGCGGAGGCGGTGCCGCCGCCGTCCTGGGGGCCTGGGCTGCTCGTTGAGCTGCTCACCGCGCCGCCCTTGCTGGCGACCGGCTCGCTCGCCAGTTCCGGAGCGGGCACGTCGTCCACCACGTCCGGCTTAGGCACGCCGTTGAAGGTGAACTTGGCCGTCTCCCCGCTGCCCTCGGTGTCCACGATGACGATCTGGCCCGGTCGCAGCTCGCCGAACAGGATCTTCTCGGACAGGCTGTCCTCGATCTCCCGCTGGATCGTGCGGCGCAGCGGCCGCGCGCCGAGCACCGGGTCGTAGCCGCGCTGGGACAGCAGGTCCTTGGCGGCCGGGCGCAGCTCGATGGCCATGTCGCGGTCCTTCAGCCGCCCGTCCACCTTGGCGATCATCAGGTCGACGATGCTGAAGATCTCGTCCCGCTCCAGCTGGTGGAAGACGATGATGTCGTCCACGCGGTTGAGGAACTCAGGCCGGAAGTGCGACTTCAGCTCCTCCTGCACCTTGTTCTTCATCCGGTCGTAGGAGCCGCGGGACTCACCCGACCGGGCGAAGCCCACGGACACGCCCTTGGAGATGTCCTTGGTGCCCAGGTTGGTCGTCATGATGATGACGGTGTTCTTGAAGTCCACCATCCGGCCCTGGGCGTCGGTCAGCCGGCCGTCCTCCAGGATCTGCAGCAGCGAGTTGAAGATGTCCGGGTGCGCCTTCTCGATCTCGTCGAACAGGACGACGGAGAACGGGCGACGGCGGACCTTCTCGGTGAGCTGGCCGCCCTCCTCGTACCCGACGTAGCCGGGCGGGGACCCGAACAGCCGGGACACCGTGTGCTTCTCCATGTACTCGCTCATGTCGAGCTGGATCAGCGAGTCCTCGTCGCCGAACAGGAACTC
>DAIOWL010000826.1:0-3659 GCA_036758545.1 Streptosporangiaceae bacterium
CCAGCTCGGCCAGGCGGCGGACCGCTTCGCCGCGATCCTGCCCGCGGGCGGCTAGGGCCCGATACATGCACGCAACAAAAGTGCCGGATCTTAACTACTGCGATCGCTGGGACCGGTAAAAACGAGGGAATGCCGGAGCTTCCCGAGGTCGAGACCGCCCGCCGCCTGATTGCCGACGAGGCGCTGGGCCGGCGCATCACGGACGTCGACGACAGCGACACGTTCGTCTGCCGCCCGCACTCCCCCGGTGAGCTGCGCGCCGCGCTGACCGGCCGAACGCTCACCGCGGCCCGCCGCCGGGGCAAGACGATGTGGTGCGAGACCTCCGAGGACGGGCCCGACCTCGGCATTCACCTCGGCATGGGCGGCCGGATCGTAGTCACCTCCGGGGACGGTCACGCGGCCGAAGGCGGCGGGCCGCGACGGCGCGACGCGCAGCCGCGCAAGCCCGAGTGGGACAGGTTCACGCTCGGCTTCGCCGACGGCGGCAGCCTGGTCCTGTTCGACAAGCGCAGGCTCGGACGGGTCCGGCTCAACCCCGGCATCGACGCATTGGGGCCGGACGCCGCCGAGGTCACCCCGGCGGATTTCCGCAGCCTGATCACCCGGGGTTCGGTCGCGGTCAAGGCCCGGCTCCTCGACCAGTCCAGGATCGCGGGCGTGGGGAACCTGCTGGCCGACGAGATCCTCTGGCAGGCCAGGGTGCATCCGGCCGCCCGGACGGACACATTGGGGCCGGCGGACGCGGACCGCCTCTACCGCGCGCTCGAATCCGCCCTGGAGTCCGCCATCACCAGGGGCGGCGTGCACACCGGCGACGTCATCGCGGCCCGGCACCCCGGCGGCAGCTGCCCGCGGTGCGGTGCCGAGATGCGGCACGGAACGGTCGGCGGCCGGTCCACGTGGTGGTGTTCGCGTGAGCAGGTGCCGGGCTCATAGCGCGCACATAAGGTGGCTTCAGCCGCCACGGAGCGTGGTCGCCGATCCTCGGTGCCATGAGAGTTCCCCATGTGGACATTGTGGTACCTGTTCGTAATGAGGAGCGTGATCTCGCGCCGAGTGTGCGGCGGCTGGTCGCCTACCTGCGTGAGAGCTTCCCGTTTCGCGCCCAGATCACCATCGCGGACAACGGCAGCACCGACGCTACCTGGGTGATCGCCGACCGGCTGGCCCGCGAGCTGCCCGAGGTGCGCGCCGTCCACATGGAGCTGCCGGGGCGCGGCCGGGCGCTGCGGGCCATCTGGTCGCAGAGCGAGGCCGAGGTCCTCGCCTACATGGATGTCGATCTGTCGACAGACCTGAACGCCCTGCTCCCGCTGGTGGCGCCGCTGCTGTCCGGGCACAGCGACCTGGCCATCGGCACCCGGCTCGCCCGTGGTTCCCGGGTCATCCGCGGGCCCAGGCGGGAGCTCATCTCGCGCGGCTACAACCTGCTGCTGCGGACCCTGATGGGGGCGCGCTTTTCCGACGCGCAGTGCGGCTTCAAGGCGATCAGGCGCGACCAGGCGCGGGCGCTGCTCCCGCTCACCAGGGACACCGGCTGGTTCTTCGACACCGAGCTGCTCGTGCTGGCCGAGCGCGCCGGGCTGCGCATCCACGAGGTCCCGGTGGACTGGATCGACGACCTCGACTCGCGCGTCGACATCATCGCCACCGCCCTGGCCGACCTGCGCGGCATGGCCCGGCTCGGGGCCGGCTTCGCGCGCGGTTCCATCCAGGTCCCGCTGCTGCGCGGACCCGGCGGCCCGAGCGCCAGGGGCCTGCCGCTTCAGATCGCCCGGTTCACCGTCATCGGCGTGGCCAGCACGATCGCCTACGTGGCGTTGTTCCTGCTGTTCCGGCTGGCGATGCCGGCGCAGGCGGCGAACGTGGTCAGCCTGCTGCTGACCGCGGTGGCCAACACCGCGGCGAACCGGCGGCTGACGTTCGGCATCAGCGGGCGGTCGAACGCGGCCAGGCACCAGGTCAAGGGGCTGATCGCGTTCGGCCTCGGGCTGGCCCTTACGTCGGGCTCGCTGGCCGTCCTGGGCCATGCCGGCCGGCTGACCGAGATCTGCGTGCTCCTCGCGGCCAACCTGGTCGCGACCGTCATCAGGTTCCTGCTGTACCGGTACTGGGTGTTCGGCCGCGCGGAGCGCCCGCCGGACGCCTGGCCGCCCGGCCGCCACGCGGTCGCCGCCGTCCACCGAAACGACATGGCTACTCAGGGAGAGCGAACCAGTTGAGCGCGACCACATCGATTCCCATCCCGGGGCACGCGGGGAGAACCCACAGCGGCCGGCCCGGCCGCCTGCTGCGCGGGCCGCAGGCCGACCCTCGCTGGGCTCGCCCCGCGCTGCTCGGATTGCTCGCGCTGACTGCCCTGCTCTACCTGTGGGACCTGGGCAGGAACGGCTGGGCGAACGACTTCTACGCGGCCGCGGTCCAGGCCGGCACGAAGAGCTGGAAGGCGTTCTTCTTCGGCTCGTTCGACCAGTCCAGCTTCATCACCGTGGACAAGACGCCCGGCTCGCTGTGGGTGATGGAGCTGTCCGGGCGGATATTCGGCTTCAGCCAGTGGTCGATGCTGGCACCGCAGGCGCTGGAGGGCGTGGGTTCGGTCCTGCTGCTGTACGCCGCGGTCAAGCGCTGGTCCGGGCCCGCGGCGGGGCTGATCGCCGGGCTGGTGCTCGCGCTCACCCCGGCGGCGGCGCTGATGTTCCGGTTCAACAACCCGGACGCGCTGCTCGTGCTGCTGATGACCGCGGCGGCCTACACGCTGGTCCGCGCGGTCGAGAACGGGCGGACCAGGTGGCTGGTGTTCACCGGCCTGCTGATCGGGTTCGCGTTCCTGGCCAAGATGCTGCAGGCGTTCCTGGTGGTGCCGGGGTTCGCCGCCGCCTACCTGTGGGCCGGGCCGCCCCGGCTGGGCAAGCGGATCTGGCAGACGGTGCTGATGGGCGCCGGCATCGTCGCCGGCGCCGGCTGGTGGATCCTGGCCGCGCAGCTCACCCCGGCGGCGGACCGGCCCTACTTCGGCGGCTCGACCAGCAACAACATCCTGCAGCTCACCATCGGCTACAACGGCCTGGGCCGGCTGACCGGCGACGAGACCGGCTCCGTCGGCCCGGGCGGCGGCGGTGGCGGCGGCGGCCAGGGAGCCTCGTTCGGCGGGGCGACCGGCATATTCCGGCTGTTCCACGCCGAGTTCGGCGGGCAGATCAGCTGGCTGCTGCCCGCGGCGCTGATCTCGCTGGCCGCCATGGCCTGGGTGTCGCGCCGCGCGGCGCGGACCGACCGGACCCGGGCCGCGGCGCTGCTGTGGGGCGGCTGGGTGCTGGTGACCGGCCTGGTGTTCAGCTACATGAACGGCATCATCCACCCCTACTACATGGTCGCGCTGGCGCCCGGCATCGCCGCCCTGGTGGGTATCGGGGCGATGGCCGTGTGGCAGCCGAGTCCGCGGTCCGGATCCGGGGCGCTGGCCGGGCGGATCACGGCCGCCGCCGGCGTCCTGGCCAGCGCCGTGTGGGCGTACATCCTGCTCGACCGGACGCCGGACTGGCTGCCGTGGCTGCGCTGGGTGGTGCTGGTCGCGGGCGCGGCAGGCGCGAGCCTGCTGCTGGCCGGCCCGGCGCTGGCCCGGCAGGCACGGTCGAGCCGCGGGCGGCTGGCGCTGG
>DAIOWL010000827.1:0-3659 GCA_036758545.1 Streptosporangiaceae bacterium
TACCCAGAGGCGGTACGCGCGCTCGCGTTCAACGGCGCCGAGGTTGTCTACCGCCCGAGCGAGGCGGTGCCGATGACCCAGATGGGGATGGAGCCCGGCGGGACGTGGCTGCTGCAGAACCGGGCGCATGCGCATTTCAACAACGTCTACATGGTCTGCCCGAATGTCGGCCCGGTGTATGTGCACCCGAAGATGGAGCACCCGTACGACATCGCGGGCGGCAACTCTCACATTGTCGATTACCAGGGGACCGTGCTCGGGCACACCGCATCAGGCGCCAATACGTTTGTCGCCGGGATCGTCGACATCGAGGCTCTCCGCCAGTTCCGTACGATGAACCTCAACTCCAACTGGATGAAGGACCTGCGGACGGAGATCTTCCGGCGCATGTACTCCGAACCCATCCACCCGAAGAATCTCTGGCTGAACGCCGAGCCGCTCCAGCACGCTGACGTGGACGAGATCTACCGCGAGAACATCGGCCGGCTCATCGCCCGGGGAAGTTTTACGCCACCCGCGCGGGCCTTTCCCGGAGCGCGGTACATCGCGCCCGCGGAATCCCCCGACGAGGCCGACTGGGAACACGTCCGGAGCCTGTGGGCTACGCCGGCGGACGAATAGCCGTCGTCACGCATCCGTGAATAGCTGCAGCACTATGGCCGGGTCGCGACTGGCCGGAGTGTCGCGGACCAGGCGGAGGCTGAGCTTGCCGGGAAGGAAGTAGTTCCGGCTCCACTGCACCGGACGGCCATCGACGGAAGCGGAGCTGTCGAGGTACATGGTCTCGGTCAGCATGAGCGCGGCCGCAGGCTGCCTGAGCCCCAGTGACCGGCCGACTTCCTGGCCGGGGTCCAGCAGCGCGGTGCCGATCTCGACCTCACTGAACGCGACCGGGATTCCCTCGTCGAGGAGCGCGTCGAGCACCATGTGGTGCGGGGCGAGGCGCTCGGTGACCTTCCCGGCCGGGATGAGGTCCGCCGGGAGCACGTCGATCATCCACGCGGCGGCCTCGCCGTCGAGGAGCAGGACGCGGGAGACGCGGGTCACCGCGCCGCTGGCGGGAAGCTCCAGCGCGTCGGCCTCGTCGGCGGTGGCCCGGGCCGCCTCCACGCGCAGGTGCCGGCTGTCGGCCTTGACGCCGAGTTGTTCGGCGATGCTCGTGTAGGTTTCCAGCCGTCCGAGCTGGGCGACGCTGCCTAGCTTGATCCCGGCCGGGCCCGGCTGACCGCTGCGTTCGGGGAGCCGGGCCAGGAAGGTGCCGCTGCCCTGGCGCCTGACCAGCAAGCCCCGGCTGACCAGTCGCCCTACTGCCGCCCTGATGGTCGCGCGGGACACACCGAGGCTTCGCACCAGCTCGACTTCAGGGGGAATCCGGTCGCCGATCCGGTACTGCCCGTGTACCAGCAGGTCCTCCAGGACCTTCTCGGCTTGGGCGTACAACGGCACCCGGCGCAGCGGGGCGGCAGCATCGCCGGACCGTTCCGGGCCGGTCCTGCCGCTGTCTCTCGCCACCCCCTCATGCTAGGGAACCGTCACGCGGTGTAAAGGATGAATTCGTCCTATTGACGTACCAATTTGCTTGCGGTATCACCAGGGTGAACCGCTAAACATGTGAGGTCCGGCGCGCACGGAGAGCGTGAGCCGTGCGGCCGCCGCCTCTGGCGGCGGACGGCACGATGCCGGCGGTCGTCAGCGAGTGCCCGTGGCCCCGGAGCCAGGGAAGGAGCGGACGTTGACGACGGCTGAGCATGTCAGGGTGGGGGTACGGCATCCGCTGGAGCCGCTGACGGCGCAGGAGATCGAGACCGTCAGCCAGATCCTCAAGCGCGATCGCGGCCTGGCCGACAGCGCCCGGTTCGTGTATGTCACGCTGCGGGAACCCGCCAAGGACGTGGTGCTGAAGTACCAGCCGGGCGAGGCGTTCGAGCGCGAGGCGCACGTCCTGATCAGGGAACGGGCCGAGCGTACGAGCTATGAGGCCGTGGTCTCGCTCACGGCCGGCGAGGTGCGGCTGTGGCGGGAACTGCCCGGTGTGCAGCCGCCGGTCATGCTGGAGGAGTTCCTGGCCACCGAGGAGGCGGTCAGGAAGGATCCCCGCTGGCAGGAGGCGATGCGCCGGCGTGGCATCACCGACTTCGACATGGTCATGGTCGACCCCTGGTCGGTCGGTTACAACGGCCCCGAGGACGCGGCGGAGAAGGGCCGCTTCCTGCGGCCGCTGACCTGGGTCCGCCAGGGGGACCCGGATGACAACGGATACGCCCGGCCGGTGGAGGGCCTGATCGTCCGGTTCGACCTCGACCGGATGGAAGTCGTGGACATCGAGGACCACGGCGTGGTGCCGCTGCCGCCGTCCAGCGGCAACTTCACGGCGGAGGCCCTGCGTGACCGGGGCAACGTCCCGTACTTCCCGGACGGCCCCCGGCAGGACCTGAAGCCGGTGGAGATCACCCAGCCGGACGGGGTCAGCTTCACCGTGGACGGGCACGAGGTGAGCTGGCAGAAGTGGCGGTTCCGGGTCGGCTTCACCGCGCGCGAGGGCCTGGTGCTGTACCTGGTCCAGTACGAGGACCGCGGGACGCTGCGGCCGGTGATGTACCGGGCCTCGCTCGCGGAGATGCTCATCCCGTACGGGGACCCGAACCCCACGCACTGCCGCAAGAACGTCTTCGACATGGGGGAGTACGGCATCGGGATGCTGGCCAACAGCCTGGAGCTGGGCTGTGACTGCCTGGGGGAGATCTATTACTTCGACGCCTGGCTGAACGACAACGACGGTCACGCGCTGGTGCTCGAGAACGCGATCTGCCTGCACGAGGAAGATCACGGCATCAGCTGGAAGCACATGGACTGGCGGACCGGCAAGACCGAGGTCCGGCGGTCGCGCCGGCTGGTGATCTCGATGATCGCCACCGTGGGGAATTACGAGTACGGCTATTTCTGGTACCTCTACCAGGACGGCACCATCGAGTACGAGGTCAAGCTGACCGGGGTGATCTCTAACGGGGCCCTGCCTCCGGGGCAGAAACCGGCCCACGGCACGCTGGTCGCTCCGCAGGTGTACGGCCCGAACCACCAGCACATCTTCTGCGTGCGGCTGGACATGACGGTCGACGGCCCGGGCAACACGGTCTATGAGTGCGACTCGGTGGCGGTGCCGCCCGGCCCGGAGAACCCGTACGGCAACGCGTGGGTGGTGCGGCAGACCCCGGTGCGCCGCGAGTCCGAGGCACGGCGGGTGGCGGACGGGCGGGCCGCCCGCTACTGGAAGATCGCCAACCCGGGCCGGCGGAACGCTACCGGCGAGCCGGTCGCCTACAAGCTGGCGCCCCGGGACAGCGTGCTGCCGTTTAACCAGCCCGGTAGCCACGTGATGCAGCGGGCTCAGTTCGCCACCGGGCACCTGTGGGTGACCGCGTACGATCCCGGCCAGCGGTTCCCGGCCGGGGAGTACCCCAACCAGCATCCCGGCGGGGACGGCCTGCCCGCCTGGACCGCGGCCGACCGCCCGCTGGAGGACACCGACCTGGTGCTCTGGCACACGTTCACCGCTCACCACGTGGTGCGCACGGAGGACTGGCCGGTGATGCCGGTCACCACGGTGGGGTTCCAGCTCAGGGCCGACGGTTTCTTCGACGGCAACCCCGCCCTCGACCTGC
>DAIOWL010000828.1:0-3652 GCA_036758545.1 Streptosporangiaceae bacterium
GCTACGGCACGGCGGCGGGCGCGGCCTACGGCATCGTGGCCGGATCGCTGCCCAGACCGCATCCGCGGTACGGCCTGGTCCTCGGCGCCGCGCTGTTCGCCAACGACTACATCGCCCTGCCGGTCGCCGGGCTTTACCAGCCGATCTGGGAGTACGACGCCAAGACTCTGGCTTGGGACCTCGGCGCCCACCTCGCCTACGGCGTCGGCACCGGAACCACCTTCTGGCTGGTGACTAGCGTCGTATAGGCCGCGACCGGTCAGAATGCGTGTGCTGACCTCATGGGGACACGGCGTTGTGGAGCTCTCGGCGGGAGCTGATGCCCAGTTTGGCGAACACCTTGCGGAAGTGCCATTCGACGGTGCGGGTGCTGATGAACAGTTCCGCGGCGATCTCGCGGTTGCTGCGTCCGTCTCGGGCCAGCCGGATGATGTGCTCCTCCTGCGACGTGAGCTGGCTGTAGGTGTCGACCTCGCGTTTGCGGACCTTCTCGCCGGTGGCGAGGAGTTCCCGGCGCGCGCGCTCGGCGAAGGCGTCGGCGCCGATCGCGTCGAGCAGGTCGTAGGCGGCGCGCAGCTGGTGGCGGGCGTCGAGCCGGCGGTTCTCCCGGCGGAGCCACTCACCGTAGAGCAGGTGGGCCCGGGCCAGGTCGGGCCGCAGCTTGGTGCGACCCAGCCGCTCGATCGCCTCGGCGTAGCAAGGCTCGGCCTCCCGGCCTTCGCTGACCAGCGCGCGCGAGCGCGCCTCCAGGCCCTTCGCCCAGTCGGAACCCTCAACGGTCATGGCCGACAGCCGGCCCAGCGCTTCTGCGGCCAGGTCCGCCCGGCCGGTTCTCACGGCGGCCTCGATCAGTTCGGGCAGAATCAGCTGCGTGCTCAAGGGTGAGTAGGTCTCCTCGGTCGCCGGCTCTGCCACGGCCAGCGCCTCTGCGTAGCGGCCAAGGCCGTTGCGGAGGACCGCTGCGGACCAGTTGGCCATCTGGACGGCGAGTCCCTCTCCGCGAGCCGTCGAGTCCTCAATGGTCGCCGTGAAGAGCGGTACCGCTTCCGCAGGCTGGCCCCGGTACCCGGCGAGCAGAAGATCACAAGTCGTAGCCAGCCGGATCCCGGTCACCTCGTTGACGACATCCTGTTCAGCGGCCATCGACGTCGCTGTCTCGAAGTCGCCGCAGTGCGTGACCACGCTGCCGCGTCCGTTCAAGGCGATAGTCAGCGGGGCGAGGGCACCCAAGGCGCGGGCGAGCTCGACATTCCGGGCGCTCAACGCGGCCCAGCTGTCAAAGTCCCACGCGGCCATGGCTGCCATCTGGGCGAAGACTCCCCACTGCAGCCACTCCTCGCCGGACACCTGATCACCGAGAAACGTGTCCACTGCCCGCCGGATAGTCGGCTCTGCTGCCGCACGCCCTTGGACGATCATCGTCGTCAGGCCGTCGAGGAGGAGGTCACAAGGCCGCGGAGCCCCCGCTGGCCGTGGGGCCGCCTGTGCCGCCCGGGAGACCTCCGGCATGAGTCCGCCGGGCCCGGCGAGAGGACCAGCGAGGTGGGACGCCACCCAGGCGTGAAGGTAGGTTTCCCGGGCAAGCCCGGCATCGAGTGATTCGAGCCTCTTAGCCGCCCGCAGCAGGAGAACGGGCGCCTCGCGTCCGGTGACGGATCTCCACTCGACCTGTCCCCGGAGCTGCTCCACGCGGGCACGCTGAAGATCGTCGACCGCGTGGGCTTCGGCCCGGGCCAGCAGGCCCAGCGCGATGTCGAACGCGCCGGCGTGCAGGTATGCGAGAGCGGCCGCCAGGGCCCGTTCGGTGTGCCGTCCCGGCTCGGCGGTCAGCATCACCGACTGCCGGAGGAAGGCCGCCGAGGCCGCAAGCCCGGCGCGGGCCTGGATCTTGGCCGCCGCCTGTTCCAGCGCGGTGGCTACGTCCTCGTCGGGTCCGCTGGCGGCAGCAGCCAGGTGCCACACCCGGCGCTCCGGATCGGCCTGGGCATCCGTCGCCGCGGCGAGCGTCAGGTGGGCGGCACGGCGATCCTCCGGGGATCCGGCCGCATAGGCAGCCGACCGCACCAAGGGATGGCGGAACCGCACCTGGGAGCCGATATTCAGCAGCTCCTCCGCATCGGCCGCGGCCGCCGCGTCAGGTCCCAGTCCTAGCTTCTGCGCGGCCCGCCACAGCAGCGTGGCGTCCCCGGTCGGGTCGGCCGCCGCCAGCAGCATGAGCTGCCGGGCTGGCCCCGGCAGCACCTGAACCCGGCGCAGGTAGTGATCCTGGAGCCTACCCTGGAGGTGACCAGGCAGGTTGGCCTTGAGCGGGTCGGCGAAGCCGCCGGCCAGCTCGGCTTCGCTCATTCCCCTGGCCAGCTCCAGCAGCGCCAGCGGGTTACCTCCGGTCTCGGCGACGATCCGGTCGCAAACCCGGTCGTCCAGGTGGCCAGGGATCGCGGCTGTCAGCAGAGCCCGCGCGTCCTCGTCGGTAAGCCCTTGGAGCGGCAGCGTCGGCAGGCCGGGAAATAGCCGCTCGCCGGCTGTCTCCCGGACGGCCAGCAGCAGGCCGACCGGCTCGGCCAGCAGCCGCCGCCCGACGAATCCGAGCACCTGGGACGAGGCTTCATCCAGCCACTGGGCGTCATCGATCAGGCAGATCAGCGGGCGCGCGGCGGCGTTCTCCGCCAGCAGGCTCAGGACCGCCAGGCCCAGGACGAACCGGTCCGGAGCAGGCTCGGACGCCAGCCCGAACGCCACCCGCAACACGCGCTGCTGCGGCTCCGGCAGCGCGTCCAGGCTGCTCAGCATCGGCGTGCAGAGCTGGTGCAGCGCCGCGAGCGGCAGCTCCATCTCGGATTCCACGCCGTGGATCTGAGCTAGCTGGCAGCCCGATGCCTGGCGCGCGCAGTAGTGCATCAGCGCGGTCTTGCCGATTCCCGCCTCGCCGCCGATGACGAGCACCGCGCTCTCGCCGCCGCGGACACGGTCCAGCAGGCCGTCGAGGGTCTGGCGCTCGCGAGCACGCCCTCTGAAGGCCGGCGTCCGAGGTACGGGCATGGCGTCACGATAAGCCCGTAGTCGGGGCAAGGGAACACACTGGTTCGAGCCGGCGTGATGATATCCAGGCTCGTGCCATGACTACCGCACTCAACGGGCCGCCTGCGGGGCGCGTGGCCATCGTCACCGGAGGGTCCCGCGGCGTTGGCCGGGCGGCGATCCGCTGCCTGGCGGCCCGCGGCGACGCCGTCGTCGTCAACTACTTCCACGACCAGCGTGCGGCCGAGTCGACCGTTGATGCGATCCTCGCGAACAACGGCAACGCCGTGGCCGTCCGCGCCGACATCGCTGACGACCTGGACGTGAAGAGGCTCTTCGCCGAGACGATCGCAGCGTTCGGCGGCATCGACGTCGTCGTCCACGCGGCCGGCAGCCGGATCACCGCGTCTGACGTGACCAAGGTCGAGCTCGACGAGTTCGATGCGCTGGTCCGGATCAACACGCGGGCTACCTTCGTCGTCAACCGAGAGGCAGCCCGTCACCTTCGCGACGGCGGTGCGATCGTCAACCTGTCCAGCTCAGCGGGCGGTTCGTCGCTGCGGACCCATGGCCTGTACGCGGCCACCAGGGCCCCTGCAGACGTGCTGACGCGAGCGTTCGCGCTCGAGCTGCG
>DAIOWL010000829.1:0-3652 GCA_036758545.1 Streptosporangiaceae bacterium
CACTCGCGGACACCCCGCCCCGCAGGTCAGGCCATGTGACAAGCCCGGACGGCACTGCTTCCCAAGCTGATAGTCCAGGTTGGCGAGCTAGGACCCGGCCGTGCCACATACGTGCCACACGCAGCAGCGACTGGCGGCTAGTTACGGTCACTGCTATGCCCTCCATCGTGTGCCGGAGCAGGGCTATGCCTGATAGACGTGGCGGACCTCAAGGACGCCACCGATCTTCCAAGCTGGTCATGCGGGTTCGATTCCCGTCGCCCGCTCCGCAGGTAGACCGGCAGATTTCCAACGCTTTCGAGTCGTGTGGGCAAAAGGCTGGGCCAGCTCCGGGCCGGATGGCTTCGGGCGGCCTTATCTGCGAGCTGGCCGGGAGCATCAGCTATGGCCTTGCCTCTGTCACGAGTGGAGTGCTGGTAGATCATCGCAGCGCGCGGGCTGGAGTGGCCTAGCCGCGCCATGAGTTCCTTGATGGTTGCACCAGTGATCGCCGCAGCGGTACCGCCAGTGTGCCGAAGGTCGTGGAAGTGAACGCCGGGAATCCCGGCATCGGCGCACGCCTTGACCCAGATCGGACGGAAGTTCTGGCGCCGGAGCTGGCCTCCCTTCGGGCCGGCGAACACCAAGCCGCGGGGACCGACTTCGGCGTAGCGGTCGAGGTGAGTTCGGAGATCCGGCACGATCTCGGCAGGAAACGAGAAGACGCGCTTACAGGCCATTGACTTACGCGTGTCGGCCTGAAGTCCGCCCTTGTCGAGCTGTGCCGTTGTCTCGATGATGCGGACCTCACACGCGTCCGGGTCGAGACAGTCACGACGCAGGGCCGCCAGCTCGCCGAACCGGAGCTGCGCGAAGGTGGCCAAGAGCACCTGGGCCCGGAACCGAGCGGGAACCTTTGAGGCGAGGTCGAAGACGACCGGCAGCGGGATCACCGGGCGTTCGTCGGATTCCTCTTTTCTTGCCTTGTCGATCCGGCACGGGTTGCGACCGATCAGCCGGTCATTAGCCGCAGTTGCCAGGATGGCATGAAGCAGCCGGTACGCCTTGGTCACTGTTACCGGCCCGAACGGACGCTAAGCGAGCGGGCCAGCATCAAAGACGCACCTTCGGCGCGCCAGGCCTGACGGCCGGGCCGTGAGCAGCGAGGACGGGCGCGAGCAGTCGAGAGGGAAGAGCGGCCAGGGTGACCCGCCGTCGGCGGCCCAGGTTCAACACGGGAACGCGCCGTTGGGGGTGGTAGCTTCGCCGCGTGCTTCGGACGCAAGTCCTACGGCGTGGCGGCTGCCGCGCACGGAGGCCCTGGTGACCGGCTGCCTGCGGTCCCCGCCGTATCCCGCTGCCGCACCCGCCAGCACCACGGCTAGGCCGACGGCCGCGCGCCAGATGCGCCGGAGCCGTGAAGATGTCACAGCGACCGGGCCGCGCATTGTCCGGGCTGGCCCCTCCACCGTCAAGGGCACCCGAAGATCGTTTCTAACCGCTACGCAGAAACGATCTTCAGGACCCACCCTTGAGCGCCGGAGACCTCTGCCAGCCCAGCGGGCCTGACGGCGAGGGCCAGGCCAGAGGCCAGCACGAAACGCGCGCAGCGAACCTGCGCAGTAGCAGAGTGCAGCCAACGATACCGGGGAGATAATGCGTAGATGTCATGGGCTGTCCGCGCGGTGCAGTTGCCAGATGGGGACCGACCCGTTGATCTATGGGTGAATGCGGCCGGATGCCTGGTCACTGAGCCCGTGGCCGACGCTGAACGGCTACCAGGCCGGTACGTCGTACCCGGCCTGGTGGATGCCCATGCCCATCCTGCTGTGGGGTGGGAAGCCGGGATGCCGGCGGCCCTGGATAAGTCCGAGACGCTGAACGCACTAGCAGCATGGGCGGCCTGCGGCGTGTGCCTGGTACGGGATACCGGGTCAGCGGGTGGGTCGGTTTTGCAGCTTGACTTGGTTTCCGGGATGCCGCGGTTGCAGGCGGCCGGACGGTTCCTTGCCCCGGCGGGGAGGTACTTCCCGGCGCTGCTGCCCGAACCAGCTCCGCAGGAGCGGCTGACCGAGCTGGCTCTGGGCGAGCTTGCGCGGGGCGGGCAGTGGGTGAAGTTGATTGCCGACTTCCCGCCGATCGCAGACGGGATGCCGTCCGGGCCGCCGGGCGTAACGTATTCCCGCGAGGCGATCAAGGCAATGGTCGCCGCTGTGCATGGCGCGGGAGGCCGGGTCGCTGCCCACGTCACCACAGATGTTGTCTCCGAACTGGTGCGGGCGGGCGTGGATTCGATCGAGCACGGCACCGCGGTCGATGAATCGGCGCTGCGGCTGATGGCCCAGACCGGGGCCGCGTGGACGCCTACTTTGTGCGCGGTGCTCGGTTTGCCCGATACCGCCTCGGAGGCTGCCCGGCGGCGGGTTGCCGAGCACCGGCAGCGGCTTCCCGAACTGCTGCCGCTCGCACATCGCCTCGGCGTGCCCATACTGGCCGGGACAGACACCGCCGGGACCATCGCCCGTGAGGTCGCGCTGCTGGCGGAACACGGACTCGAACCAGCCGCCGCGCTCCAGGCCGCGACCACCACCGGGTACCGTTTCCTCGGCGAGCCCTTCGACCAGGCCGGTCAGCCGACAACGCTGGTGACCTATGAGAACGATCCCCGCAATGATCTCGCCATATTGTCCTCGCCACGCGCGATCATCATCGATGGGGTCCGCGTCCGTTGACGCTGCCGCATGCGCGAGCCAGACCACGCCGAGCCGGTATCGGCGGACCAGGCGTGGACCAAGTATCGAATTAACTCTTGAAAGACGCAGCCAGGCAAAAGCACTGGTCAGGCGGGCAGGTGAGCCAATCCGCGGCGGACTATCACGGATCTACCCGCCTCTTGCGTGCCCGCTGCGTGCCCGATCGTCTCGTGATTCGCCGCTCAGGATGTCAGTCATACTCCTCTCGTGTCCCCTTCACAGCAGCCCCCCTCTCCGGGCCAGCGGCTCATCATCATCAGCGGGGAGGAAGGTGCGGGCAAGTCAACCATCGTGCGGGCCCTGCTGCCGTCCACGCCGTATGGCGCCCGGATCGACGCCGAGGACATCGGCCAGACCAATCCCTGCCCGATGGACGACACGTTCTTCGACCTGCTTCGCCGAAATGTGGCCGACCTTGTGGAGAACTTCTGGGCCGCGGGTTATGTCAACGTCATCGCCGGCAGCTTCCTGCGCCGCTACTCCGACTACATCTCTTTCCGTCAGCTTGTGCTGCCCTCGGCGGTATTCCTCGTAGATCTCCTGGTCGAGAAGGGGGAGCGCGATCATCGACGCCTCACCCGACCGAAGCAGACGACGCAGGAATGGCGCGATATGGTCGACCAGGTTCCGGAAGACCGGACAATCCGGCAGGCCCCCGATGCTGACTACCGATACATCGGCGTTGACACGACCGAACTGGACGTCGCCGGAACCGTGGAATGGATCAAAGGCGCCATCCCGGAGGTCTATTCAGGGTAGGCAGGGCGCGGCCCGCTGCGTGCTCGTTCAGGGGTGCGATCAGACAGTCACCGGATGGGAGCCACGCTGGGAGCCACCGGAACGAACAACCGCTTGATGGCGAATGTGATCATGCTGACCGCGATCAGCAGGAAGATCGTGCCGATCAGCCGCCCGATGAT
>DAIOWL010000830.1:0-3647 GCA_036758545.1 Streptosporangiaceae bacterium
GGCAGCCCGAGGGCCTGCTGGCCACAGAAGAGGGGAACGCGCAGATCACCCGCAACGGCGACTTGTTCGTCGGCTGGGGCGACGCAGCCTACGTCTCTGAGTTCAGCCCGACCGGGCAGTTGCTGTTTAACGCCCAGTTGCCAGGCGTTGACATCACCTACCGCGCCTACCGCCTGCCCTGGCATGCGGCTGCTTAAGCGAAGGTAGACGCCATGCGCAGGCACGCACGCCGCACGCGGGGGCGCATGCGCCAGGGCAGCGAAGATCAGCGCAAAGAACGTCTGCGCAGACCCGCTGCAGCGCGGTCGTCCTTCTGATCGCACGACGGTGAACGTCTGTCGCGTGGGTGCCTATGCCGCGTCGCCCGGCTCGATGCCGTGCTCGCGCAAGGTCGCCCGCAGCCTTTCCAGTTCGGTATTCAGCCGGTCCAGTTCGCTGGCTACCGTCCTGCGGCCAGTAGCGGACCCCGCCCACTCCTTTTCCCGGTCAGCCCGGTCGGCGAGCAACTGCTTCTCCTTGTCGCGCAGCGCCGTGGCGGTCTGGGAATCCTGCCGGGCGGCAGCGGCCTCCTTTGCCCGGCGTACCTGCGCGATCTCCTGGTCCAGGTCTTCCAGGTCAGGCTGCATGCTCACCCAGCGTTCGAGCGCCGTCAGGCGCCGGTCCAGCGCGTCGAACCACGCGAAAGCGTCACCGGGCCGCCCGGCACGTGCCCGCTCGCCCAGGCGAGAATCCGGACTCCCCACGTCCTGGTCCTGGTACCCGTGCAGCAGCTGGATCACCTGCTGGCGCACCCGGTTCAGGTCGGCGCCCAGCGTCACCAGCACCTGCGCGGCCACACCGTCGCCCTCGCGGATGAGGCCGAGCAGGATGTGCTCGGTGCCGATGTAGCCGTGGCCGAGTTGCAGTGACTCGCGCAGCGACAGCTCGAGTACCTTCTTGGCCCTCGGCGTGAACGGGATATGCCCAGACGGCGCCTGCTGACCCCGGCCGATGATCTCCTCGACCTGCTGCCGCACCGCGTCCAGACTAATTCCCAGCGACTCCAGCGTCCTGGCCGCGTAGCCGTCGCTCTCGCGGAGCAGCCCGAGCAGGATGTGCTCGGTGCCGATGTAGCCGTGATTGAGCACCCTGGCTTCTTCTTGCGCCAGGACAACAACCCGCCGCGACTGGTCGTCAAACCGCTCGAACATGCTCCGCGCAGCCCTTCTCACCGTCATCACGGGCTATACCCTCTGCCAATACGATAAGTCGCATTTGTCAAAAATCGGCGGCGCTGCACACCCAGGGGTTACCAAGGACCCGGCCTCTATGGGCAGGCAGGCGCCGCAAATTCGCTAGACCGCAGAGGCGGTCTCCGGATCCGTGAACGTGAGCGCCCGAGGGTCAGTCACGGTCGCTCATGGGCTATTCCTCCGGCAACTGCCTGGCCCGGTGTCACTGCAGCTCACCCGCCTCGCCACGCCACCGATCTCCGAGCTGGTCATGTCGGTCTAGATGCGCTGCCGGCCGGCGCCTGCGGCGGGGTGCGGAGCATAAGGGCATCCGCCGGGCCGAACCCGGCCCGTTCATAGAGCGGGATGGATCTCTCGGTCGGGCTCAGTACCACACGAGCGAAGCCGTTTTGATCCGCGTAGCTGAGCGCCGTACTGACGAGCTGACTGCCGATGCCCCGATTCCGGTATGCCGCGAGCACGAATACGTTGCCGAGGTATGCCCAGCGGCTTAGCGCACGCCCCGGCCGCGGCATCCGCTCGTAGATCGCCAGGTTCATCATGCCGGCCGGGCGCCCGCCTTCCTCGGCCAGCCACATGATCCGGCGTGACCACTCCCGCCCGAACCAGGCGGCCAGATTCTCCTCGAAGTCCGGGTCGGCAATATCCCCGTGCTCTTCTCGGGTCCACTCGCGACGCAGTTGGACGAAGGCCGCTAGATCGGCGTAGTCGGCCCGGCGGATCAAAGCGTCAGTCATGTAGCACAACGTACTTCCACCTCCGGCTACGAAACCGAGGCCGGACGCCCATTCTGCCGCGCCACCGACCACCTGGCCCATGCATTACGGGCGCGGCCCGAAGCGATGGGTAACCGTTCGTGTAAGGCCCCTAAGCGCGTGCCCAGATCTGGATGTGGCCTATCAGCAGCAGCTTGAGATGCTGACGCGCGTGCGCAGCGCTGTCGCCGAGGTGGCCACGTCGCGCAAGCGACTGGAACTGCAGGCCGGACAGCTAGGACAGCAGATCGACAAGGTCGGCGATCGGAGCCGCAAGGCGATGGAAGTGGGCGGGGGCGACCTGGCAGAGGAGACCGGGGCACGCCGGGACGCTGCCCAGGAGCGGCTAGCTGACCTGCGCCACCAGTACGCCGACGTGCAGGCGGAGGAAGAGTGCGTTTCCGTGCAGCCGGCCGGGAAGCATCACGACGGCGGCGATCGCGGCGCACGTCAACGGTGAGAAGGATGCCAGGTAGTCCCTCGTCCCTGACTCGAATTTCCACGGCACGATACGGAATCAGGAGTCGTCGGGGTGAGGGCCGGCAGGTAAAGCAGCGGTTGGATTAGCCGAAGCGAGCTTGAGGAACGCGGCGGCGCGGCCGAAAGTCTCCCCGATAGTGTGACCGGCAAGCTGGGCCTGGTAGGCCCGGTATCGCGTCATCTCCCATGTTCGGCTACGTGGCGGGAGCGATGCCAGCGCTGGCTCCGGCAGGGATCTCCACCGCCAGGCCGCGGCGCCATTACCGGAGCCGGGACGGCCGTGCCTGGGCTGGATGAACTCGGCGGGATCGGCGTGATAACCCATCCGGTTACGCACGAACCGCAACCCGGCCAGGGTTCCCTCCACCGCCTGCCGCGCTGTTGGGTCCTGGGCCCTCATGACCGCTTCGTAGGCCCGGTGGTGATACCGCACCAGGGTGGCATCGACGAGGGTGACCCGCCATACGGCGTCGCTGATCATCTCGAAGCCGCGCGCCTGGTCTGGTGGCTGCTCCCAGCCAAACCGCTGTACAGCGTCACGCATGGCGGCGACAGACCAGTCCAGCGCGCTCGCCTCGGCCTGCGGGTTTCCGGTGTGCTCCTGGTTCCAGGCGACCCGGCAGGCAGCAGAGCAGAACCGGGCGTGCTCACGGCGTGGCGTGAATACCATGCCGCACTGCTCACAGGTCCGGGTATCGGCCACCTGCCTATGCTACGAGATGGACAGGTATATCCCTCAGGGACGACAGCTGGTCGGCTACGCACAGTGACTGGGGGATCGCCTGTGTGCTGGTGAGCATGTCTTCCAGGCTGCGCCCCGCCGGCCGCGCCCGGACTGGCCCTGGGAGAAGGCATTCCTCACCTGCTGGCAACGGCTCATCGAGGCTAAAGATTGCGCGGCCGGGTGCGGCTGACTACTTGCCTGGTTACTTCGCCGGGGCGGGGTGGCCGATCCGGTAGACCTCGTAGATGCCCCAGCCGATCGCGGCCAGGACGACCAGGAAGCACACGGCGGCGACGATCATGCCTGCCAGGCTGCCGCCGACGACGACCTCGGTGTCAGCGCCCGCAGTCCGGGTTTTCGGACCCCGGGACAGCGAGAGCAGCCCGACGGCGAATATCGCAGGGAGGCCCGCCCCGGCCAGCAGGCCGAAGACCACGATCTTCCACAAGGCGCTCA
>DAIOWL010000831.1:0-3645 GCA_036758545.1 Streptosporangiaceae bacterium
TGAACCACAGGATCGGCGGGTAGCCGAGGATCACGATGATCCGGATCACGACCGCCGCCGCGAGCACGATGGTGAATTGCCAGTGCGTCACCGCGGGACGGGTGAGGCGCGCCAGCCGCAGGCCCCGTTCCTCCTGAGGCGGCTGCTGATCGGGAATGACCCGATCGCTGCCGGTGGTCGTATTCGACAACGACCGCCTCCTGACTCTCGCTGAGCCTGCCGGAATTACCGAATCCCTTCGCTGATCCCGCAGGCCCGCAAGATCAGGCACGCCGACGAGATTTTCGTCACGCCGGCGGACTTATAGTAGCCGCCTGCCCAGGCCAGAGATCAGTAATACCGGTTAACCGGCCGGGCTCGCGAGTCGGCCATCACTGACGGTTATCAGCGTCCCCCGTACCCTACCCGGCACGCGAGCAGGCAGATGAACACGACCGAGAGCGCGGCCGCGGTATCCGGCGATCCGGCCGCCGCCGCGATCATGATCCAGACGAAGATAACCGGCAGCAGCCTGCCCAGCGGCCGGTCGCGACCGCCCTGCCGCGGCCGGGGTACCGACGGGACCATCTGCGCCGCGGGCACCGGACGCGACTGCCGCTGCAGCAGGTCGGCGCCGAGCACCGGTTCGACGGGCAGGTCCGCGGTCAGCTCACGCAGGTCGGCCCAGGTCTTCGAGGCGTACGCGGTTGAGGTCCGCTCCTCGAATTCCTCCAGCGTCAGCCGGCCATCCGTGTACGCGTCCCTGAGGACGTCCACTACGCTCTCGCGCTCCTTGTCGGATGCGCGGATCGCTTGGTCGGTCATCGGCGGACCCTTCCTCGTGTTCCTATTGATCCTATCCCAGCACCTGGCGGAACCCCCTGCGGCATGAGGCCGGAACTGCCGGATGGCCCGCCGGCACGTCCGGACGGCAGTCGGCCGACACCGTCAGGCGGCACGGCCAGGCGGCACGGTCGGGCGGTACGGCCAGACGGCACGGTCGGACGGAAGGGTCGGACGGCACGGTCGGGCAGCACGGTCGGAGAGCCGAACGGGCCGACGATCCGCTTCGCACCACAGCGCGCACGGGCACCGCGGTACGCACAGGCCCCATCGAGTCGGCGGTTTTGCCGGTTGCGCGGCCCGCGGCGCGGGAGTCGTAGCGAACTTCCGTCACTCTGGCACCACCAGCAGCACGATCCGGGTGCGCCGGATCGGCTGGAACGCCATGAAACCCCGAATCCACTGCGTTCTGACGCGGTGGAATCCCGGATCCAGTGCGTTCGGCAGGTGCCCAGGAGTGGGCCGATATTCATGATCAACTCGAGCGGCAAGGCGCTGGGACGGCATGAACGCGGCATCCACGCCGTATGGACGGCGGGGCAGGGGGTGAGCCACGCGTCGCGGCGGATCCCCTTTTACCCATCGGCTTAATCCGAAACTTTCGGGGCGCAAAGCATCCCATAACGGAATCTGGGCACGTCATCCGGCAGCATCTGGAGGCTTATGGAGAGTGAGGCAGTTTAGGTCTCGCCCCCTAACGCCTGCCGCGTTACGCTATTGACGAATCTTTCGTCTGGTCTATCTGAGCACGATGTGACCAGGTGAAGGTTTTGGCCTGATGATTTTGGTTAGCAAGACAAGGTCTTCATGTCAGCCAGGTAGTAAGACGGGCGCCCCGGCCCTCTCGACCGCCGCATGGTAGCCAGGAGCCGGACCAGCCATTCCTCACCAGGAGGGATCGAATTTGAGCGTCAGCGAAGATCGCACAGTCCAGCCCGCTACCGCAGCCCCAACTACAGGCATCGCCGACCCGGCCCCGCTCGGGCTCGCGGCGTTTGCCGCGACCACGTTCCTGCTTTCCGCCGCCAACGCCGGCTGGATGACCAAGGCCACCGGCGATGCGTGGCTCGGTTATGCCCTCGCCTACGGCGGTTTCGGCCAGCTACTGGCCGGCATGTGGGAATTCCGCAACAGGAACGTGTTCGGAGCCACCGCGTTCTCTACCTACGGCGGCTTCTGGATCGGGCTCGGCCTGTGGGCCCTGCTGGTCGCGCCGAAGGCAGCTTCGCCCGCGGCGGCCAACCACGACATAGCCTGGATCCTGCTCACGTTCGCCATCATCAACACCTACCTGCTGATCCTCAGCACCCAGGTGAACATGGCGGTGTTCCTTGTCTTCCTCACCCTGGAAGTCACCGAGATCATCCTGTTCATCGGCCTCTTCGGAGGCAGCACGGGCACGGTCAAGTTCGGCGGGTACGTCGGCCTGGTGACCGCCCTGGTCGCCTTCTACACATCGGCGGCAGGCGTCTCGAATGGCCTCGCCGGGAAGCTCCGCTTCCCGGTCGGGAGGCCCCTTATCAGCTAGCACCGTCTGGCTAGCACCGATCAGATAACCACCCATCGCCGGAAGCGCTGGGGAGCACCCGCTCCCCAGCGCTTTTCGTTCTCCGGGGTGATCAGCCGGCCCAGCCCGCCGCCGGATAGCGTTAGGCGCGCGATTAGATCGCGAAAGGAGGAGCACGGTGCAGAACGGGAGGCAGATCGACCTGCCGACGCAGGTCGAGCGCGTCAAACGCAGGACGAGACCGTGGAAGTCGATCATCTGCCTGCTGCTGGCGATCGCCGCCGCGGTCATCTCGCGCCAGGCTCACCGCGACGCCTTTACGGCGAGCCACCTGGTCAACCAGTTCATCGCCTACGGCACGGCCGTGCTGTTCCTCGTCTTCGGGTCCATCGCGACCTACGGCCTGGCCGGGAAATCAAGAGAGCTGCTCGAGCCGACGACCGGCCAGGCGCATTCCGCTATCGTCCGGTACGCCATCTTGGTCGTCGGCGCGTTCACCACGCTGGTGATCACACTCCTGCTGATCGGCGTCGACGTCAGCCAGCTCGTCCTCGGCGGGGCGATCACTACCGTTTTCCTCAGCATCGCGGCCCAGCAGGCGCTCGGCAACGTGTTTGCCGGATTGGTGCTGGCCTTCGCCAGGCCATTCAAGGTGGGCGATGCCATCCGGCTTCAGGCCGGCGCGCTCGGCGGCACGCTCGACGGCATCGTGACCGATATCGGGATCACGTACGTCCGTTTCGATACCGACGGCAGCGTGATGTCGATCCCCAATTCGCAGGTACTCAACGCCGTGGTCGGCCCTATCCCCCCGGAGTCTGAGGATCCCGAGCCGGAGGATCCCGAGGCGCCCGCGGACGGCAAGTCGGGCACGCCGGGCGGCCCGGAGCAGCCGCAGCCGCGCCCGGCCGGACCGGCGTAAGAGCGCCCGGGCAGAACGAAGGGCCGGCTGGCAAGCCAGCCGGCCCTTCGTCACGTAAACCGGTGCGGAGGTCGCCTCTCGGCGAAAGGCACAACGCGGCTCCAGCCGAACGGTATTCCGCGAAGGCAGTAGGTGCGGCCCGGGGACACAGCCGCACCGGCCGATACCTTCTAACGCCCGCGTCGCCGTCTCTGTTCCCGGCGCGTGGGCGGATCTGTTTCGTAGGGGAACGACGAGACGGCCTGCTGGCTCGCGGTGGTTTCCTGATCCTGCTCGGGGTAGTGCCCGCCTCCGCCGCGGTAGCCGGCGTCCTGCGCGCCGTAGCCGAAGGTGCTATACCCCTGGTCCTGGTACGAAGGGGCGTCGCCCTGGGCCGGGTAATCCTGCCCGGTGT
>DAIOWL010000832.1:0-1194 GCA_036758545.1 Streptosporangiaceae bacterium
GCAAGGAGATCGAAGCCAAGATCATCGAGCTGGACAAGAACCGCAACAACGTGGTCCTGTCCCGGCGCGCCTGGCTCGAGCAGACCCAGTCCGAGGTCCGCCACACCTTCCTCAACACCCTCTCCAAGGGCCAGATCCGCAAGGGCGTCGTGTCCTCGATCGTCAACTTCGGCGCGTTCGTCGACCTGGGCGGCGTGGACGGCCTGGTGCACGTGTCCGAGCTGTCCTGGAAGCACATCGACCACCCGGGTGAGGTCGTCGAGGTCGGCCAGGAGGTCACCGTCGAGGTGCTGGACGTGGACATGGACCGCGAGCGCGTCTCGCTGTCGCTGAAGTCCACCCAGGAAGACCCGTGGCAGCAGTTCGCCCGGACCCACCAGATCGGGCAGGTCGTGCCCGGCCGGGTCACCAAGCTCGTCCCGTTCGGCGCGTTCGTCCGGGTCGAGGAGGGCATCGAGGGCCTGGTGCACATCTCCGAGCTGGCCGACCGCCACGTGGAGATCCCGGAGCAGGTCGTGCAGGTCGGCGACGAGATCTTCGTCAAGATCATCGACATCGACCTGGACCGGCGCCGGATCAGCCTGTCGCTCAAGCAGGCCAACGAGGGCACCATCGGCGAGGCCGTCGGCGACGACTTCGACCCGACCCTGTACGGCATGCCGGCCTCCTACGACGAGCAGGGCAACTACGAGTACCCGGACGGCTTCGACCCGGAGACGGGCGAGTGGCTGGAGGGATTCGAGAAGCAGCGCGAGGAGTGGGAGCACCAGTACGCCGAGGCGCGCGCCAGGTTCGAGGCGCACCGCCGCCAGGTGGAGGAGTCCCGGGCCAAGGCCGACGAGGAAGAAGTGACCGGCGGCGAGGTCGCCGACTCCGGTGCGGCCAACGGCGCCCCCCGTGGCGGACGTGGTCCCCGCTCCGGCGGGTCCCGCCAGGCCGGCACGCCCGGCGCTGTCACCTCGACCTCGACCCCGGGTGCCGGCTCGACCGGCACGCTGGCTTCCGACGAGGCCCTCGCGGCCCTGCGCGAGAAGCTGTCCGGCGGCCAGAGCTAGCCCGAGTTCCACAGCGTGGCCACGGATGCCGCGTTCATCCTGACGGGTGGACGCGGCATTCTTGTGCCTCCCGCCGCGCTCAGCCTCCAGCCGTCCGGCCGCATCGTGCCCATGGTGCGGATGCGCGGGGTGTTACGTG
>DAIOWL010000832.1:1204-3643 GCA_036758545.1 Streptosporangiaceae bacterium
CAGCGCGAATGCCGTGTCCACCCCAGCCGGGTGGGCGCGGCATTCGCGCGCCTGCCCTAGTCGTCCACCCTGAGCCCGCTCCGAGCCCCCACCCGAGCGCCCCACCCGAAGCCCCACCCGAGCCCTCCGCCCCCCGAGCCCAGCCGCGGAACCCTGCCCCGAGTCGCCCGCCTGGGCATCTCGCTCTCCCTAGTACTGATGCGCCCCGTGATACCGGAGCGTCCTACGGTGGTCATTCCGTCCGAATAATCTCGCAGATCCTCGCACTGGCGAGCGAAAAACGTGACCGGAGGTACTGAAGTTGCTGCGGGTCGGTCTTACCGGAGGCATCGGGTCGGGCAAGAGCGAGGTGGCCCGGCGGCTGGCGGAGCACGGCGCGGTGCTCATCGACGCGGACGTGGCCGCCAGGGAGGTGGTCGTGCCCGGTTCGCCCGGTCTGGCGCAGGTGGCCGCGGCTTTCGGCGAGGATGTGCTCCGGCCCGACGGCTCACTGAACCGGGAGCGGCTCGGCGAGATCGTGTTCGGCGATCCGGGGCTGCGCGCCAAGCTCAACGCGATCATCCACCCGCTGGTCCGCGAGTGGATGCAAACGGCCGAATGGACCGCGGTGCACGCCGCGCCGCCGCCGGGGCCGGTCGTCGTGCATGACGTGCCCCTGCTGGCCGAGAGCCGTGGCAAGGCAGGTTTCGACGTGGTGATCGTGGTGGATGTGCCACCGGAACTGCAGGTCGAGCGCCTGGTCAGGCTGCGTGGCATGGCCGCGGAGCAGGCCCGGGCCCGGATGGCGGCCCAGGCCAGCCGGGAGCAACGGCTAGCCGTCGCCGACATCGTGATCGACAACTCCGGCTCGCTGGACGACCTGGACCGGCGGGTCGCCGAGGTCTGGTCGGATCTGGAGCGCCGCGCCGCCAGCTGAGGAATGTCAGACCCCCCGCCTAGAGTTAAAGACTCGGGGATCTAGGAGGTCAGGTTCGTGCGCCCGGTTACCGATTTGCAGCGCAAGGTCGCGCCGTTTCAGGTCATTACGGACATGGTGCCGGCCGGCGATCAGCCGACGGCCATCGCCGACATCGAGAGGCGGGTCCGGACGGGGGACACGCACACCGTGCTGCTCGGCGCGACCGGTACGGGCAAGACCGCCTCGGTGGCCTGGATCGCGGAGCGGCTGCAGCGGCCGGTGCTCGTCATGCTGCCGAATAAGACCCTCGCCGCCCAGTTCGCCAACGAACTGCGCGAGATGCTGCCGAACAACGCGGTCGAGTACTTCGTCTCCTACTACGACTACTACCAGCCCGAGGCGTACGTCCCGCAGACCGACACCTATATCGAGAAGGACTCCTCCATCAACGCCGAGGTCGAGCGGCTCAGGCACTCGGCCACCAACTCGCTGCTCACCCGGCGGGACACCATCGTCGTGTCCTCCGTGTCCTGCATCTACGGCCTGGGCACGCCGCAGGAGTACGTGGACCGGATGCTCAAGGTCAAGCTGGGTGACACCATCGAGCGGGACAAGCTGCTCCGCCAGCTGGTCGGCATGCAGTACAACCGGAACGACCTTGCCTTCACCCGCGGCACGTTCCGGGTCCGCGGCGACACCATCGAGATCATCCCGATGTACGAGGAGCTCGCCGTCCGGATCGAGATGTTCGGCGACGAGATCGAGCGGCTGTCCACCCTGCACCCGCTCACCGGCGAGGTCATCAGCGAGGACGAGGAGCTGTACGTCTTCCCCGCCACGCACTACGTGGCGGGCCCGGAGCGGATGGAGCGGGCCATCAACGGCATCGAAGCCGAGCTCGCCGTGCGCCTCGGCGAGCTCGATCAGGCCGGCAAGCTGCTCGAGGCGCAGCGGCTGCGCATGCGCACCACCTACGACATCGAGATGCTCCGGCAGGTCGGCAGCTGTTCCGGGATCGAGAACTACTCGCGGCACATCGACGGCCGCGAGGCCGGCACCCCGCCGAACACCCTGCTCGACTACTTCCCCGAGGACTTCCTGCTGGTCATCGACGAGTCGCACGTGACCGTGCCGCAGATCGGCGCCATGTACGAAGGGGACGTGTCCCGCAAGCGGGTCCTGGTGGAGCACGGCTTCCGGCTGCCGAGCGCGATCGATAACCGCCCGCTGACCTGGGATGAGTTCCTCGACCGCATCGGCCAGACCGTCTACCTGTCGGCCACCCCGGGCCCGTACGAGCTGCAGCGCGTCGGCGGCGACGTGGTCGAGCAGGTGATCCGGCCGACCGGGCTGATCGATCCCGAGGTCGTCATCAAGCCGACCAAGGGGCAGATCGACGATCTGCTGCACGAGATCAGGGTGCGGGCCGAGCGCGACGAGCGGGTGCTGGTCACCACGCTGACCAAGCGGATGGCCGAGGACCTGACCGACTACCTGCTGGAGAACGGGGTCCGGGCCAGGTACCTGCACAGCGAGGTCGA
>DAIOWL010000833.1:0-3640 GCA_036758545.1 Streptosporangiaceae bacterium
GAGCACCGCCGCCCAGAGCCAGGCCGTGCGCGGAGGCGGCCCGGTGAAGGCCGCGTACACACCCCAGTGCAGCTGCTGCCAGCGCCCGCGTTCCAGGCGGGTGGCGATCATCTGGGACGTTAAACCGGCCGCGAGCAGTTGCTGCCGTGAAATTACGCCCGCCTGCCAGCACGCCAGCTCTGCAGCAGAGCCAGAAATGTCGTAATCCATGTCCGCATGGTGGACGGAGCCACTCCGGCGCGGGTGCCTTGGCGGGGCGGGGAGCGGGCTGGTGGGGGCCGCGGGGGTTTAGCGGGGGCGGGGCGCTCGGGGACGGGGATGCGGGCGTACTGCGGCGGGAGTAGGCGCGGGGAGTACGCGGGGCGGGGAAGTGTCTTCGTGGGGAGGACGCGGTTCGCGGGGGGCGGCGCGAGCCTGGGAGGGTGACGTACTCAACTGGGCCCGGGGCGCTGGGCCGGCTAGGAAGCGCCTGCTATCGGCATCGCTGGGTCACCGTGCTGGTGTGGATCGCCGGGGTGGCCTCGCTCATCACGCTGTGGACGCGGTTCGGGGCCGCGGCGCAGAACGACTTCACCGGGAGCGACCCCGGGCAGACGCTGCTGAACCAGCACTTCGCCCGGCAGTCGGGGGACACGCTGACGCTGGCCATCGAGTCGCAGCAGAAGATCACCGACCCGGCCGTGAAAACACGCGTCACCCAGGCCCTGGCGCCGTTCAGCACAGCGCCGCACGTGACCGGGGTGGCCGGCCCGTACACCACGCCGGGGCACCTGGCGCCGAACGGGCACATCGGCTACGCCACCATCCAGTTCGACGTGTCGGGCGCGCACATCAGCAACGCCGAGGCGACCGCGCTGATGCACGACGCGGCCGCGGCGAGCGGGCACGGCGTGACGTTCAGCCTGGGCGGCGACGTGGTCGACCAGGCCGAGACGCCGTACGGCGGCGCCTCGAACGGGGTCGGCGTGGCCGCGGCGGCGGTCGTGCTGCTGATCGCGTTCGGCTCGCTGCTGGCAATGGGGCTGCCGATCGCGACCGCGCTGATGGGCATCGGCTCCGGGCTGGCGCTGATCGCGCTGCTCGGGCACGTTTTCCCCGCCCCGGGCTTCTCCGCCATCGTGGCAGCCATGATCGGCCTGGGCGTCGGGGTGGACTACGCGCTGTTCATCGTGACCAGGTTCCGCAGCGAGCTGCACGAGGGCGCGCGGCCCGCCGACGCGCTGGTGACCGCGATGCGCACCGCGGGCCGGGCCGTGCTGACCGCGGGCACGACGGTGGTCATCGGCATGCTGGGGCTGCTCGTGCTGCGCCAGTCGCTGCTGAACGGGGTCGCGATCGCGGCCGCGGTCACCGTCGCGATGACGGTCCTCGCCGCGCTCACGCTGCTGCCGGCGCTGCTCGGCTTCACCGGTACGAAGCTGGCCCGCCCGTCGCGGCTGAACACCTTCCTCGGGGGCAAGGTGTTCGGCCGTTCGGGCCCAAAAAAGCCACCCGCCGCCGAGCGCTGGGCCGGTGTCGTCCAGCGGCACCCGGTGCTGGCCACCCTCGCCTCGGCCGCGTTCATCCTCATCCTGGCGGCGCCCGCGCTGGCCATGAAGCTGTCCATGCCGGACGAGTCGGCGCAGGCGCGGGGCACGATGGGGTACGCCAGCTACGCGACGATGGCGCGGGGGTTCGGGCCGGGCTTCGACGCGCCGCTCATCGTGGTGACCAGGGGACAAGCCGGGACAGAGGGGCTACGCGGCGCGATCGAGCGCACGCCGGGGATCGCGGCGGTGACACCGCCGGTGGTCAGCCGCGACGGCCAGGCGACCATGATGGTCGCCTACCCCGCCACCGGCGAGCAGGACACCGCCACCAACGCCCTGGTCGACCGGCTCCGGAACGACGTCCTGCCGAAGGACGCGTACCTGACCGGGCCGAACGCGGGCAACGTCACGTTCGCGAACCTGATCGGCAGCCGGCTGCCTCCTCTGATCGGCGTGGTGGTCGCGCTGTCCATGGCGCTGCTGCTGGTGGTGTTCCGGTCGGTGGTCATCGCGGTCAAGGCGGCCGTGATGAACCTGCTGTCGGTGTGCGCCGCGTACGGCGTGCTGACCGCGGTGACCCAGTGGGGCTGGCTCGGGCACGCCCTCGGCTTCCCGGAGAAGATGCCGGTCACGACGTGGGTGCCGGTGTTCCTGTTCGTGATCTTGTTCGGCCTGTCCATGGACTACGAGGTATTCCTGCTGTCGAAGATTCGCGAGGAGTACGACCGGTGCGGCGACAACGCGCTGGCCGTCCGGCGCGGGCTGGCCGCCACCGCCCGGGTGATCTCGGCCGCCGCGGCGATCATGGTCGTGGTGTTCCTGTCCTTCGTGCTCACCCCGGACGTCTCGGTCAAGCAGATCGGCCTCGGGCTGGCCGCCGCCGTCCTGGTCGACGCGACCGTGGTGCGGCTGGTGCTGGTCCCGGCGGTGATGGAACTGCTCGGCTCGGCAAACTGGTGGCTGCCGGGCTGGCTGGCGCGGCTTCTCCCGGGACGGCCGGCGCAGGTGAGCGAGCCGGCCCGCGCTCCGGCTGAGGTTCACTGAGGCACCGAACGGACCCGGTTCTCGCCCCTGTATGGTGCGAGAGCCGGGTCTAGGTTTTCGAAAGGAGCGCTCATGGCGGGCGACGCTGGTGACGACGAGGTCATGCTGCGCGGGATGTACGGGCCCGACGTCACGTTCCTCGGGGTGCCCCGGGTGGAACTCGACGCCCTGGACGGGTACGACGTCGTGTTCCTCGGCGCGCCGTTCGACGGCGGTACCTCGCACCGGCCGGGCACCAGGTTCGGCCCGCAGGCGATCCGGATCACCGACTACCTGCCGCACGACGGGTCCCGGCCGCACCTCGCGCTGGGCGTGGACCCGCTGGCCGAGCTGCGCATCGGCGACGCCGGGGACGTGGTCATGCCGTCGGGCGAGACCGAGAAGTCGCTGAAGCGGCTGGAGGACGCCGTGCATGCCGTGGCGGCGGCCGGCGCGATCCCGCTGATCCTGGGCGGCGACCACACGGTCACCTTCCCCGACGCCACCGGGGTGGCCCGGCACGTGGGCTGGGGCCGGGTGTCGCTGATCCACTTCGACGCGCACGCCGACACCGGGGACACCCAGTTCGGCTCGCTGTACGGGCACGGCACGCCGATGCGGCGGCTGATCGAGTCGGGCGCGGTGCGCGGCGACCGGTTCCTGCAGATCGGGCTGCGCGGCTACTGGCCGGAGCCGCCCACGCTGGCCTGGATGGCGGAGCAGCGGATGCGCTCGTTCGAGATGAGCGAGATCGTCTCGCGCGGGCTCCACGAGTGCCTGACCGAGGCGTTCGGCATCGCGACCGACGAATGCGACGGGGTCTTCCTGTCGGTGGACGTGGACGTGGTCGACCCGGGCATGGCGCCGGGCACCGGCACGCCGGAACCGGGCGGGCTCACCGGCCGGCAGCTGCTCGACGCGGTGCGGCGGATCGCGATGTCGCTGCCGCTGGCCGGGATCGACGTGGTGGAGGTCTCGCCGCCGTACGACCACGCCGAGGTGACCGCGTTCCTGGGCAACCGGGTGGTGCTCGAGGCGCTGTCCGGCATGGCCTGGCGGCGCCGGGAACTGGCCGGCCAGCCGGTCCG
>DAIOWL010000834.1:0-2455 GCA_036758545.1 Streptosporangiaceae bacterium
CGCACACCCCCGGCGGTCAGGACGCCCATGGGACCTGATCACGACGAGTACGCCTGAATGATCACGACATGTGAGTTTAGCCCGGCACGTAGGAGGTATTCGGAGCCACTGAATCCGGACCCCACGAGGGAGTACCTATATGACCATCACCACCGAGCGCTACCGCGCCGCGGCGAGCCAGTCGGCCAGCACGGTCGAGAAGATCGCTGACTTCTGGACGCAGGGCTCGAAAAGGTTGACTGACTACATGCCTGCGGGCCTGCCGCAGGTCGACCTGGTCCCGTTCGTCGAGCGCTACTTCGAGTTCGTGCAGCGGACGGTGGACATCAGCCGTGACCTCACCATCAAGTGGGCGGAGTCGGCGGGCATGCTGTCCGGCGTCGTCCGCGAGCAGGCCGAGTCCGTTGGCGGTCTCGTCCGCGAGCAGGCCGAGTCGGCCCGCGGCTTCGCGCACGAGCAGGCCGGCAAGGCCCAGCAAGCCGCCCGCGAGCAGGCCGAACTGACCGAGCAGGCCGAGAAGGACATGGCCCGCGAGGCTCGCAAGGCCGAGCGTGAGCAGGCCAAGCACGCCCATGACAAGGCCCGCGAGCGCTACGAAGGCCTGACCAAGGCCGAGCTGAACGACCTCCTGGACAAGCGTGACCTGCCCAAGACCGGCAACGTCGACGAGCTCATCGAGCGCCTAGTCGAGGCAGACAGCAAGTAATCACGCTGCCCGCCCCACCACACCGAGACGCCGGTACCCGGCAGCATCTGCCGGGTACCGGCGTCATCGTGCTGTCACGCTTGTGGCACCCGTGCCCACCCGTGTCCAGCCCCGCCGCGCAGCGGTCAACACGCGGCCGCCAGACCTCCCCTGGGGTGCTGGTTACTTCGGTGCGCGGGCTCCTGCAACGTCCTCGATGGCCTTGGCCAGCAACAAGTGCCCGGCAGGCGAGGGATGGATGTTGCAGGTCCCGTCGGGAAGCTTGATCAGCAGTCCCGCCGCGCATGGAGAGCCTCCGAAGGCCGCAGACGGCCCTTCGAAGGCGGCGAAGCCGTCAGCGACCTTCCCGCCGAATTTCTCCGTGACCGACGCGATCGCCGAGTTGAGTGCCTCAGTGCCGGCCACCTGGGCCGGATCGCTGTAGCTGATCGAATAGTAGGTCAGCGCAACCAGAAGGCCATGGTAGTGGGCGACGTCACGGATCTTGGTGTAGATGGTCGTCAGGTTCGCCTGGATCTCCTGCAGCACAGCCTGAACCTCGGCCGCGCTCGCGCAGGCGTCTGCCGTCGTTTCCTGGCAGAGGAACACGTCGTTGGCGCCGATGTTGATCGTCACCAGCCGGGTGTGACGATGCACGGCCAGGTACTTGAGGGCGTACTGCATCTGGGTGCCCCGGTATCGCACGTGCAACGGAAACTGAGTGCGGTAGCCGACGGATGAGCCCGGACTGTTCTCGCAACCGTTGCTTAGCGCTCCAGGCACGAGGAAACTGGCCGTGGTCTCGCCGGGGCAGGAGGCATTCGACACCCGGATGCGCAGCGCCCGGGCCACGTCCTCCGGGTAGCCCACGAAGGAGCGAGGGTCAGAATAGTTCGGCGCGGGCACCGCTTGAGGCGGCACATAACCGAACGCCACCGAGTCCCCTAGAGCTAGATAGGTACCGTTGGCAGCCGGCCGGGTGACTGGCGCGGCCGAGGCAGGAAGAGCCGGCATCAAGCTCGCCGCCGCCACCATCGCCGTCCCGGCCAGCCCGATGCCGATTAGCCGCCGCACACCGCCCGCCAGGTAGCGCATCACAATTCCCTTCCAGTCACAGTTGCCCCGTGGCTACGGTAATTTCTCCCTAGGCGTTGATTCAAGACCGGCCGGGGCCATGAGTCAATCGGTGGCGTTGCCCCGGTGCCGGCACCAAGCGCCGCTCGCAAACCCCGGGCAGCCCGCTCCGAGCCCTGACCACGCCAGATGAGCGCGGTAGATGCCACCGCCCCTACCGGCTCCTCAGGATCGTGAAGAGCACTCGCAGTACGAGGATGGCGGCGACGATGAGCAGGTTGTAGCCGATGAACTGGTAGAGGCTGAGGGCGGGGCTGATCTTGGGGCCGCCGGACGTGCCGAGCAGCATGGCGGCGACGATGCCGGAACCGACGCCGAGGAACGCCATCAAGAACTGATTGGCCAGGCCAGTGATCACCCGGCGGTCACGTTCGTCGGCGAATTGCCGCACGTTGACGCTGAGCCTGCCTTGTTCCAGCGCGCTGGTGACGCGGTCGAACCGGCGGGGCAGCCGGCGCAGCACGGGGAGCAGCGCGGCCAGTTCGTCGGTGGCGGTCTTCTGCACGGCTCCTGGGGATACCTGTGCGGCTATGCGGTCCGCCGCGTACGCGCGCGCTTCGCCGACTATGTCGATCGTCGGCGTCAGCAGGCTGAGGGTGCCTTCCAGGGTGCCGAGGGCGCGCAGGACGGTGGCGA
>DAIOWL010000834.1:2555-3635 GCA_036758545.1 Streptosporangiaceae bacterium
AGCGCGGCTCGCTGCTGGGCGTCCAGGCGGCCGACCGAGCCGAAATCAAGCAGGGCGAGGCGCCCGTCAGTGAGCAGCAGGACGTTGCCCGGATGCGGGTCGGCGTGGAACACGCCGCCCTCCGTGATCTGGTACACCATGCTGCGCAGCAGCGCCCGGGCCAGCGCGGCCCGGTCAAGCCCCTTGTCCTCGATCAGCGGCCCTGCCGCACGCAGGTTCACCCCGTCCAGCCACTCGATGACGAGCACATGCTCGGTGCACAACTCCTCGCGGACGGCCGGAATCACCACCGGGACGCGCCTGCCCACGACGCGCTGCTGCCCCTTCCAGGTGGCGGCCATGGCAGCCATGTTCCGTGCCTCCACGCGGAAGTCGAGTTCTTCGCGGATGGCGGCGCCGAACCCGCGGGCCACGCCGACCGCGCCGACCGCGCGCGCCCAGCGGGCGTGCGCCTCGAGCCTGGCCGCCAGCCGCAGCAGGATGTCCAGGTCCTGTTCGACGGTGGCGCGTATCTCGGGCCGCTGGACCTTCACCGCCACCGTGGCGCCCGGGCCGGCTTCGCACCGCAGCCGGGCCTTGTGCACCTGGGCGATCGACGCGGCCGCGGCCGGTTCAGGCTGCAACTCCGCGAACACCTCCCTAGCCGGCGACCCGAGCGACCGGCTTATCAGCTCCTCCACCTGCTCCCACGGTGCCGGTTCGGCCCGATCCTGGAGCCGGGAGAGCTCGTCGGTGAACTCCTCGGGGAGCAGGTCACGGCGAGTGGACAGCAGCTGGCCGAACTTGACGAAGGTAACCCCGCCCTCTTCCAGCGCGCGCCGCAGCGACACCGCGATCGCCGCCCGCCCCTCAGCCGTCTCCCAGCCGCGCAGCGGCCGCCCCTGCAGGTAGGGGCTCAGCCCGTGCCGCACCAGGATCCGGCTGATCTGCGCATAGCGCTGCGAGCGCGCGAGCGAGCGCCGTGCGCGCAGGGCGAGCTCCACCGGCTGCGGCCCGGCCCCGGCCGGCACCAGCGCCTCCGCCGCCACGATGAAGATCATCGCGACGATCAGCGGGACGCCCAACGCGACGCTGAAGAAC
>DAIOWL010000835.1:0-1444 GCA_036758545.1 Streptosporangiaceae bacterium
GCCACGTCCAGGCGGATCTGCAGGTCGCTGGCTGCCACGTCGCCGTCGCCCGGGTCGAGCAGCATGGCCTGGCCGTCGTCGGTGAGCAGGATGCGATCCGCGGTCAGGCCCCGGTGCGTGACCTTGCGGGCGTGCAGCCGGCCGGCCGCATCCCAGATCGTGTCGAGCTCGGCGTCGCTGCAGCCGCGATTGCGCTGGGCCAGCGTCGTGCCCTCGTGGTGCTCGTAGGCCAGCACGCAGGCTTCGGGGCCGGCCCGGACCACGGCGCGCAGCCGCGGCGTGGGCGCGCCCGCGTCCTCGGCCGCGTAGGACAGCAGGGCCCGGCGCTCGACCGCGCGCTCCACCGACAGCGGGGCGTTGCGTGAGACCTGCCCGCGCACCCGCACCCTGCGGTACAGCCGGTAGATGGCGCCGGCCGCCTGCTGGTCCCGGTCGTACACGGCCAAGTCCAGCCTGCAGTCGTCTCCCTCGATCGTGACCGCGTAGTGGCGCGAGGGGTTTCCCTGGCGGGGTTCCTGGCGGTGGACCCGCCGTATCACGGTCACCGGCAGGCCGTCGGCGGCCAGCGCACCCGCGATGTCCCGGGCGCCTGGCCGCTGCGACGCCGAGCCCGCGACGTACCTGACGGCGAGGCCGATCGCGCGGCCTCCGATCACCGTGATCAGCAGGGTCAGCACGGAGGCGTGCAACGTTCCTATGTGCACGATCGCGTACACGGCGATCGCCGCCCACAAGGCGTTCCGCCAGTACGGCCGGCCGGCCAGGCCGGCCATAGTGGCGTAGGCGACCAGGCCGGCCAGGTAAGGGTCGAGCGCCGCGGCATGGCTCGTGCCCGGCCGGGCCATGATGATCGCATAGTAGAGTCGGCTGGCGGCGGGCCGCATGAGCAGGTCGCTGGCTACCGCGGTCACGGCGGCGGCCAGGACGCCGGTGGCCGCCGCCTCGGCGAGCCGCCGGAACTGGCGCCGGACGAGCAACTGGACGGCCATGGCCACGGGCAGGATGAGCAGGGCGAACAGCGCCAGCGGGGGGGCCACGACGAGCAGCGCGTGCGGCAGCCGGCGGCTCGCGTCCGCGATGTCGGTCTCCACCCCGGCCGTGGTGGCGCTGGCCGCGACGCCGGCCACCGCCAGCGCGACGATCTCGATGCAGGCCACGACGCAGCGCAGCAGGTCGACCGGCTTGCGGATGCGGCGCTCGAGCTGATCCTCGATCTCGATCCCGCCTGGCTGCGGTACCGTCATGCCACGATCGTTCCACCTGGCCGCCGGGCCGCATAGACGCACCGTCCGCGGCCCGCCTGCGTGGATGCGCTGCGCGTCCATGGACCCGAAACCGCGTGGCCCGGCATGCTGCCGATGTCTTCGCTACGGCCGATGGCACTGCCGTCCGTGGTCACCACCATCCTCGCCTGGGGCACGCAGCAGCTCGCCAAGGCTGGCGC
>DAIOWL010000835.1:1544-3630 GCA_036758545.1 Streptosporangiaceae bacterium
CCTTTGATGCGATCTTCGCTGGCGAGGGCATCAAGACGGTCAAGATCCCGCCGCAGACCCTGCGCGCGAAACCTCGGGTTGCATACTGCACCTTTCGGGGTCGATGCGTATGATCGAGCACCGGTGCCTCTTCGGTGCTGTTGACGGAAAGACCGAGGCATGACAGACAACGTGCCCGCGAGCCGGAAGGGCGGTCCGGCGCAGCGCGGGACGGTACAGGGGGCGGATGCCGTGCGCGGCGCAACGGCCCAGCAGGTCGACCCGGCGGCGCTGGGGACGGCCTTCCCGCGCACGCACCACGTGCTCATGCTTGAGTTCGGGGACCGTAAGGACTTTGATGACCCGCGCAAGGAATGGCGGCGGGTGTTCTCGGAGTTGCTGGGCACTTTCGCGCTGGTCCTGGTCGCCGCAGGCGGAGGACTTCTGCACGCGAAGGGGCAGATCAGCCTCGCTGCGGCGGTCGTCGCCCCGGGCCTGATGGTGATGGCGATCATTTTGTTCATGGGTGCGGTCTCCGGCGCGCACCTGAACCCGGCCGTGTCGCTGGCCTTCGCGCTGCGCGGGGACTTCCCGTGGAGGCGTGTCCCGGGTTATATCGTCACCCAGCTCATCGGCGCGACGCTGGCCTGCCTGTTTCTCCGCTGGGTGTTCGGGAACATCGAGCATCTCGGGGCGACGCTGCCGGGCCGGGGGTATGAGAACTGGCAGGCCCTGCTCATGGAGATCGTGCTCACCGCGCTCCTGGTCAGCGTGATCCTCGGCACGGCATCCGCCGCGCAGAATGTCGGCGCGATCGCCGCGCTCGGCGTCGGTGGTTACATCGCCCTGGCCGGCCTGTGGGCGGCTCCGGTCAGCGGCGTCTCGATGAACCCGGCCCGGTCCTTCGGCCCCGCCCTGGTCAGTGGTGACTTCACCAGCTACTGGGTGTACGTCGTGGGGCCGGTCACCGGTGCGCTGATCGCCGTCGGCTTTGCCCTGGTGCTGCGCGGCCGCGGCGGCGACGTCATCTCACGTGCGGCGGCCTCCGGCGTGCTGGATGAAGGGGCCCTCACCGCCAAGTCCAAACTGTCTGAGGACATCGAGCAAGGCAGGGTCATCCCCCCGGCATCGCCGACACTGATACGCAGCCGAGCGGGCAATGACCTCCGTTGCTAGCCAGCTTGCCCGGTGCGCCGCCTTAGAGCTACGGCCGAACAGCGTAGTGAATCCCGGCGCCGGCATCCCCGAAGGGGTCGCCTCGGTGGCCGCCGAGGAGAAGATCGCCGACCTGATGAGGCTGACCGCCGAGCCCGGCGTCATCGGGGGCATCTCGGCCGGGGGTGCTGCCTCCGGTGCGGCCACCAGCGCACAGGCGGTCATCGACATGCCCTACCCAAGATGGCGTTCGAGCCGACCGTGAACAAGCCGGCGTGATGGGCGCCGTATCTTCCGGGCCGACCCGATGAGCCTCCGGGATGACATGCTGCGGCTGCCCCTGACGAGCGGTTCACTTACGATGACGAACGCAACATCCTGTACCTGAACTTCGAGGATCTCCAGCTAAAGTCGATGACGGTGATCGAGAATGTGCCCGGGCTGCCCGACCCATACTCGCCCTGCGACTATGGCGTGCTCGGGTGCAGGCCATCCGCGATCTTCCGAGCCTCGGCAGCCTCCAGGGCCTCCGCCTCGGCTTCGTCGACGGCCCAGCTGGCGAAGTCGATCGCATCGGCGGCGTTGGCCTCCGCCCGCTCAGCCCGCCGCTCGGCGGTCTTCGCGTCAAGGTCGTCCCGCTTATCCTCGAGCCTGGCCCGTATCTTCTCGAACTGCTCCTGCACGTGGGCACGAAGGCTGGCCCAAGCCGAGGCCAGATCGTCATGCGCCTTGGCGCCACGCGCCTTCATCTCCTCGCGCCGCCGCTGAGCGGTGGCCCTGGCGTCGGCGGCCCGAGCCTCGAGCTGCTCGCGGGTCTCAGTACGGGCGGCCGCCGCGTGGTCCGCGGCCTCCTTCGCCCGCTGCGACAGCTCGGCCATCGACGCTGACAGCTTCTCCGAAACTGTGGGCATGATCTCCTCCGGATGTGCTGGGTAATCGGGTACGGTCCACG
>DAIOWL010000836.1:0-1102 GCA_036758545.1 Streptosporangiaceae bacterium
CAGGGGAGTGGGAGGGACGGCCTAGCGGCCAGGACCGCCCGGGAGCCGCCACGTGGCCGTCGTCCTCGCGCCTCTGGCGGGGGCGGGGACGACGGTCTCCGGAGCCGGAGGTCAGACCGCGGCTCAGCTCTGGCCGTCGAACAGGCTGGTGACCGAGCCGTCGCTGAACACCTCGTTGATCGCCCGGGCCAGCAGCGGCGCGATCGACAGCACGGTGAGCTTGTCGAACCGCTTCTCCTGCGGCACCGGCAGCGTGTTCGTGATGATGACCTCGCTGATCCTGGAGTTCTTCAGGATGTCCACGGCCCCGCCGGACAGCACGCCGTGGGTGGCGGTGGCGATAACCCGGTCCGCCCCCTGCTCGAACAGGGCATCCGCGGCCTTGGCAATGGTGGCGCCGGTATCGATCATGTCGTCCACCAGGATGCAGGTGCGCCCGGCCACCTGCCCGACCACCTCGAACATCCGGACCTGGTTGGCCACGTCCGGGTCACGCCGCTTGTGGATGATGGCCAGCGGGGTTCCCAATCGGTCGGTCCACCGCTCGCAGACCCGGACCCGGCCGGCGTCGGGCGCGACCACGGTGACCTGGCTCAGGTCGAGCTTCTTCTCGAGGTAGCTGGCCAGGATCGGCAGCGCGAACAGGTGGTCGACCGGGCCGTCGAAGAAACCCTGGATCTGGGCGGTGTGCAGGTCGACCGCCATCAGCCGGCTGGCGCCCGCCGTGGCGAACAGGTCGGTCATCAGCCGGGCCGAGATCGGCTCCCGGCCCCGGTTCTTCTTGTCCTGCCGCGCGTAGCCGAAGAACGGCGTCACCACCGTGATGCGCCTGGCCGAGGCCCGCTTGAGGGCGTCGACCATGATCAGCTGCTCCATGATCCACTCGTTGATGGGCGAGGTGTGGCTCTGCAGCGCGAACACGTCGCAGCCGCGGACCGAATCCAGGAACCGGACGAAGATCTCGCCGTTGGCGAAGTCGAAGAGCTTGGTCGGGGTCGGCTTGATGCCCAGGCACGCGGCCACTTCCTCGGCCAGTTCCGGGTAAGCGCGCCCGGAGACCAGCAGCATCTTCTTCGCGCCCGACGGCATCATCTCGCTCACC
>DAIOWL010000836.1:1202-3629 GCA_036758545.1 Streptosporangiaceae bacterium
CCGGTGAACACGTTCGAGCCGATCGTCGTGTGGTGCTTGGCGATCCCGTCGTAGTTCGCGAAGATCGTGGCCGCGCCGATGTTCGAGCGCTCGCCGATGTCGGCGTCGCCCACGTAGGTCAGGTGCGGCACCTTGGCGCCCGCACCCACGGTGGAGTTCTTCAGCTCCACGTGGGTGCCGATGTGCGCCCCCGGGCCGATCCGGGTGCCCGGGCGCAGCCGGGCGTACGGCCCGACGCTCGCGCCGGGGCCGATCTCGGCCGACTCGCAGACGCTGTACAGGACCGTCGCGTCCTGCCCCACCGAGGTATCCCGGAGCAGGCAGTCCGGGCCGATCCGGGCACCGGTCCCGATGTCGGTCCGTCCCTCCAGGTGGGTGCCGGGCAGGACCTCCGCGTCCGGCGCCAGCGTCACGTCCACGTCCATCCAGGTCGACGCCGGATCCATGATCGTGACGCCGGCCCGCATCCAGTCCTCGAGCAGGCGGCCATTGAAGGCTCGCTGCGCCTGGGCGAGCTGGACCCGGTCGTTCACCCCCTGGACCTCCGCGGCGTCGGCGGCGAGGACCGTTCCGGCCAGGTGGCCGTCGCCGCGCATGATGGCCACCACGTCGGTGAGGTACTCCTGGCCCTGCGCGTTGCCGGTGGCGACCCGCTTGACCGCGTCGGCCAGCAGGGCGCCGTCAAAGGCGTAGCAGCCGGAGTTGATCTCGTCGATGGCCCGCTGCGCCGCCGTCGCGTCGGCATCCTCAACGATCTCGGCCAGCGAGCCGCCGTCGTCCCTGACGATGCGCCCGTACCCGGACGGGTCGGGGACCCGCGCGGTGAGCACGGTCACCGCGTTTCCCGCGGCGGCGTGCTCACGGATCAGCGCGGCCAGCGTCTGCGTGCGCAGCAGCGGCATGTCCGCGTAGGTGACCACGACGATGCCGGGCAGGTCACCGAGCGCCTCGGTCACCATCCGGACCGCGTGGCCGGTGCCGCCCAGCCGGTCCTGCACGACCACCCGCACGTCCGGGGCGCACCGGGCCGCTTCGGCGCTGACCTGGTCCCGGCCGTGACCGGCCACCACGACGAGGCGCTCCGGGCCGAGTCCGGCCGCCGCCGCCAGCGCGTGCCCGAGCATGCTGCGGCCGCACAGGGAATGCAGCACCTTCGGGATGCGCGATCTCATCCGCGTACCCTCGCCCGCGGCGAGGACGATGACAGCGACCGGGCGAGGTTGGCTCACGGCGGCAAGTCTCCTCGGGTTGCGCGCCGGCCGTTGCGGTCTGCGGAAGAATCAACCCGCCGAACCGCCAGCCGGCACTGGTCAGGATGCTTCGGGCTCCGGGATGCGACGGCGCATGTGTTTACCCGCCCCTCATCTGCAGGATACCGTCCGGCGGCCATGATCGGATGGCCACTTCCGTGACGGCCCGGAAGGTTCCCGCCCACCGATCCGCTCCCCGGGGTACGGGGGCCGGCGCGCGGAACCGTTCGGCCCGATCAGCCGGGCTTCTTCCCGGCGGACTTCGTAACCGCAGGTGACTGCCCATTTCCTCGTGATTCGGGCGCCCCCGTCTCCGGTATTTCCTGGTCCGTCCCGACGATTTCGCTGGGCTCGATCCCGGCGTCTCCGGCTACCGCGGCCAGCTCGGCGCCGAGCGACTCGGGCGCCGCGTCCGGCCGGGGGCGGGGGCCGGTGAGCAGGGACGCGACGGCGGCGATCAGGCTGGCCGCGATCGCGAACGCGAACGCGACCCCGAGGCCGTCGTGGAACGGGGCGGTGATCAGGTTCGGGAAGAACTGGCGCCCGGTGACGTAGGCGGCGTGGGCCGCGGGCAGGTGCCCGAGCAGCGGGCCGAGCAGCTGCTGCATCGGGTTGTAGCCGAGGAAGGCCGCGAACAGCACGCCGATCGGCGGCAGGTGCGAGATCTGCTGCGCGGCGGACGCCGGGATGCCCTGCGCGACCAGGCCGCCGGACAGCGCCCCCGGCAGCTTGCTGGAAAGACCGGCCACCATCAGCGAGAAGAAGATCCCGATGGACAGCACGAACGCGGTGTTCATGAACGTGGCGATCATGCCGCCGGCCGCGCCGCGCTGGTTGGCGGGCACCGCGTTCATCATCTCGGCCCGGTTCGGCGAGGCGAACAGGCCGGACCCGAAGCCGTTGAACGCGATGATCAGCGCGAACTCCGAGTAGGTGAAGTTCACCGGCAGGAACAGCAGGAGGAAGAAGGTCAGCGCGGTCAGCAGCGCCCCGCCGGTGGTGAACGCCTTCGCGCCCCACCGGTCGGACAAGATGCCGGACAGCGGCGCGGAGAGCAGGAACCCGATGGTCAGCGGGACCAGGTAGATGCCCGCCCACAGCGGGGTCTGGCTGAAGCTGTACCCGTGCAGCGGCAGCCAGATGCCCTGCAGCCAGATGATCAGCATGAACTGCATGC
>DAIOWL010000837.1:0-3623 GCA_036758545.1 Streptosporangiaceae bacterium
TGTTTTGACACGCAAGGATCCGTCTCTTACTTCAGGGCCCGGCGCCAGGCGGGCAGGTTGCGCTCGATGTAGTCTGCCGCGGCGGTCCAGTGCTCGCCGTGGCCCTCGGCGTGCAGCCGGGCCCAGGGCTGCGTTCCCGTCCGGGCGCCGTCGTCCAGCAGGTCGGCCATGCCCCGGGTCCCAGTCGATGAACACCCACCGGTCCGGGCCGGTGACCAGGTTCCACGGCGCCAGGTCGTGGTGGCACACCAGATCAGCGCGATCCGGCGCGATGACCACGTTCCAGCGGGAACCAGGCGGCGGCGAGAACCCGGCGCTACAGTCGTGCAGCTCCCTGATCAGCCGGCCCACCCGCTCCAGCCCGGCCTCGTCTAGCCACGGCTGGTCCATCGCCATCGGCCCGGGCACATACTCGAACACCTGCCGACCCCGGTCGTCCCGGCCCAGCGGCCGCGGTGCCCCGGTGAACCCGGCTCGCCGCAAATGCGTGAGCAGCGCCTCCACGGCCGGCGTCCAGAATCCGGCCGGCTTGCGCACGGTGTCACCGACGCGGACGACGCCAGCCGCCACGTTCCCGCCGCCCAGCACATGCTCCGTCATGACCGGGCCGTCGTGGCGGTGATCGCCGGTGCTGCCGTCGATGAGCTCGCGCACGATGTCGGCATGCCCAGCGGCTGTCTGCCAGAATGATGACCGGTGACGCCCACTCTCATCGTCGTCAGCGGCCCGCCCGGCTCCGGCAAGACCACGCTGGCACACGAGCTCGCGGCCGCACTGGGCTGCCCGGTCATCTCCCGCGACGAGATCAAGCAGGGCATGGCCCAGGCCACCCCCGGCTTCACCGGCGCGCCCGGCGACGAGGCGGCGCACCGCGCGTTCCGCCGGGTGAACGTCGCCGTGCCCGAGCTCGAGGTCGAAACGAGCGACGGATACCGTCCCCCGTTCGGCCAGATCCTGTCCTTCGTAACCGGGACAGCGGAACTATGACCGCGCCCCGCACGATCCCGGCCCGCGGCACCCCTCATCGTTCCTGTTCGGGAGCCCAGTCGTCGGGCCGGCCGGTGTGGTTGGAGAACTCGATCGACCACTGCCACCAGCTGCGATCCTCGGCGTGCTGCCAGCGCCGCAGGATGCCGACCTCGCCCCCGGCCAGCAGCACCGGCAGCCCGTAGAGGCCGGCGTCCGGCCACACCTCGCTGCGCCGCATCGCCGAGCCGTCCAGTTCGATCAGGGTCATGGGGGAGTAGTCGCCCGTGCGCCGCAGGTCGGCGCGGGCCACCACCGTGTCGTCCCCGTCGATGATCTCGATCTTGGCGTCAGCCGGGGCGGCGTGGATGAGCACCCGGCCGAACCCCCCGGCCGTCGTGCACCTGGCGAACTCGAGCCCGTTCATCGCCCCGTCGTTGCTCCGCACGTTCCAGGTCCAGTTCATGCCGCCGTTGGTACCCGCGTGGCCGCCGTTAACTCGGGACGGGCGGAGCCCATTTCGGCCGCGGGATCAGGCAGAACGGGTGGCCGGCCGGGTCGGCGTAGACGCCGGGCCCGTCGAGCTTGGTCGCGCCCATGGCCAGCACGCGCAGACCGGCTGCGGCCACGTCCTCCACCATCACGTCGAGGTGCATCTGCTGTGGCCGGGCCGGGTCGGGCCAGGCGGGCGGCTGGTGATCGGGCGCGAGCTGGAAGGCCAGCCCGGACGTGGTGTCGTCGGCCGACACCACGACGAAGTCGTCGCTGCGGTAGGTGATCGGCTGGCCCAGAAGCTCGGCGTAGAAGGTGGCGAGGCCCAGCGGGTCCTGGCTGTCGATTATCAGGTGGTGCAGTCGTCCGATCATGGGTGCCATGCTGCCAGGCGGCCTTGCTACCTTCAGGCGCATGCGGATCGCCCATCTCAGCGACCTCCACCTCACGCGGGGTCCCATCGCCGCCCAGCCCGCCGCCGCCCTGGCCGACGCATTGGCCCGCCTGCTCGCCATGGAGCCGCGGCCGGACTGCGTGATCATCACCGGCGACCTGGCCGATACCGGCCATCCGGACGAGTACGCCACGCTGCGCTCGATCCTGCGGTCCTGCCCGATTCCCGTGCACCTGCTCCCGGGCAACCACGACGATCCGGCCGCCCTGGCCGGGTGTTTCGGCGACACACCGTACCTCGGCAACGGCGTGTCGCCGAACTACGCGGTGGAGTACCCGCAGGCCACCCTGGTGCTGGCGAACTCCTGGGTACAGGGCAGCCCGGCGGGATGCCTCGGCTCCGCCCAGCTCGCCTGGATCGACCGGATCCTCGGCGCCCGGCCGGACGTGCCGGCCTTCGTCTGCCTGCACCACCCGCCGGTGCCGGTCGGCATCCCGTATCTCGACGGCATGATCCTCGACGACGCAGCCGCCCTGGCCGCGGTCATCCGGAAGCACTCCCACGTGGTCCGGGTGCTCGCCGGACACGTGCACCGCGACGCCTCCGCGCTGTTCGCCGGGACCCTGATGGCCACCGCGCCCAGCACGTTCCGGCAGGCCGCGCTGCGCCTGCACGACGCCGAACCCCCGGGCTACGTCGCCGAGCCCACCGGCTTCCTGCTGCACCTGCTCGACGGGACCCGTTGCGTCACGCACTCGGTGGCGGTCAGCCACGCCGCCGCCGTCCGCGCGTTCTGACGCCTAGAACTCCTGGCCGCCCACGTCGGCCTGGCCGTTGGCCGCCAGCCAGGCCAGCGCCTCGTGCAGGGCGTCCAGCGTGCTGTACCGCGGCGCGTACCCGAGCACCTCCCTGGCCCGGTCGATGCTCGCCGTGATGCTGCGGTCCGTGTGCTCCCGTGTCACGCCGGCGTGTTCGGCGCCCGCCCGGCGCTCGAACTCCGCCCAGTCGGTGAACTCGAGCACCGGCTCCCGGCCGAACCACCCCGCCACCCCCGCCGCCAGCCCGCGCAGCGTCATCGCCTGCTCGGCGACCACGTGGAAGCTGGCCCCGATCGCGGCCGGGCGGGACATCGCCCGCTCGAAGGCCTGCGCCACGTCGTCCGCGTGCACGTGGTTCAGCACGCCCAGGCCGTTGTCGGGCAGCGCGAGCGGCTGTCCGGTGGCCAGCCGGGTCCAGGCGGCCGGGTCCAGGTTGCCGGCCGGCGTGATGACCGGCCAGCCGGGCCCGCTGATGTGACCGGGGTGCAGCACCACCGCGGGCACGCCCCCGGCCAGCGTCTCGCGCTGCAGCAGGGCCTCGATCGCCGCCTTGCCGGTGCCGTACTCGCCGTAGGCCGTCCGCGGCTCGTCCTCGGTGACCGGCACCCGCAGCGCGGGACCGTGCACCCAGATGGTTCCGCAGTGGATCAGCAGCGGCCGGGACGGGCGCAGCGCGTCGGTGAGCTGGCGCGCCGAGGCGGCGGTGAAACAGATCAGGTCGATGACGACATCCGGCCGCAGGTCCGAGACAAGCGTCCCGAACGTCCCGGCCTCGTCCTCCGCGTCACGGTCCACCGTCATCCTGGTAACGGACGCCCACTGCGGGCTCGCGTGGTACGGATCCCGCGTTCCGCGGCTCATGGCGATCACCTCGTGACCGCTTCGCACCAGCCGCGGCACCAGGTACGTGCCGATATGCCCGGTAGCCCCGATGACCACGACCCGACTCATCC
>DAIOWL010000838.1:0-3622 GCA_036758545.1 Streptosporangiaceae bacterium
GTGTGGCTCGGCGTGGCGGCCTGCGGCTTGGCCTACGCCTGCTGGGTCGCGGTGGCCGCCATCGCCCGCGGCCGGCTCAGCGTGGACGTGATCGCGCTGCTGGCACTGGCCGGGGCGATCGCGGTGGACGAGCTGCTCGCCGCGGCGGTGATCAGCGTCATGCTGGCCAGCGGTCGCGCCCTGGAGGACTGGGCGGCCTACCGCGCCCGGCACGACCTGAGCGCCCTGCTGGCCCGGGCGCCGCGCATCGCCCGGCGCTACCGGGACGGATCGCTGGAGACCGTGCCCCTGGACGAGATCGTGGCCGGTGACCTGCTGCTCGTCGCGGCGGGCGACGTCGTCCCCGTGGACGGTGTGCTGGCCGACGCCGCCGCCGTGCTGGACGAATCCGCGCTCACCGGAGAGGCCCTGCCGGTCCAGCACGCCCGGGGTGACACGCTGCGTAGCGGCACCGTCAACGCGGCCGGGCCGTTCGGCCTGCGGGCCACGACCAGCGCGGCGACGAGCACCTACGCCGGCATCGTCCGCATGGTCAGCGAGGCGGAGAGTGCACAGGCGCCGTTCGTCCGGCTGGCCGACCGGTACGCCCTGTGGTTCCTGCCGCTGACCCTGGCCGTGGCCGGGGCGGCGTGGGCGCTGGGCGGCGCGGCCCGCGCGGTGGCCGTCCTGGTCGTCGCCACGCCGTGCCCGCTCATCCTGGCCGCGCCGGTCGCCCTGGTCTCCGGCCTGTCGGCGGCGGCGCGCCGCGGAATCGTGGTGAAGAACGGCGGGGTGCTCGAGCGCCTGGCCCGGTGCACCACCGTGCTGCTGGACAAGACCGGGACGCTCACCGCCGGCCAGCCCGCCGTGACCGCCATCGTGCCCGCGGGAGCGCTGGATCCGCAGGAGATCCTGGGCCTCGCCGCCTCGCTGGACCAGGCCTCCGGACACGTCCTGGCGACCGCGGTCGTCCGCTCGGCGGCCGAACGCGGCTGCCCGCTCGCCCAGCCCGCGGGCGTGACCGAGCAGCCCGGCCAGGGTATCGCGGGAATGGTGGCGGGCCGCCAGGTCAGGCTCGGCCGCGCCGACTGGGCCGGGGTCAGCGGCACGCCGCCGTGGGTCAGGGCCGTGCGTCGGCGGGCCTGGCTGGACGGCGCGCTCACCGTGTTCGTCGCCGTCGACGGCACGCCCGCGGGCGCGCTCCTGCTCGAGGACCGGATCCGGCCGGACGCCCGGCAGACGATCCGCGCGCTGCGCCGCGGCGGCATCACCAGGATCGTGCTCGCCACCGGCGACCGGGCCGAGGCGGCCAGCGCCGTCGGCGCGCTGACCGGAGTCGACGAGGTACTCGCCGAGCTGACGCCAGAGGCCAAGCTGGACGCGGTGCGCCGGGAGCAGCGGCGCGCGGCCGTCATCATGACCGGTGACGGGATCAACGACGCACCCGCCCTGGCCCTGGCCGACGTCGGCGTGGCCATGGGCGCCCGGGGATCCACCGCCTCGTCCGAGGCCGCCGACGCGGTGCTGACCGTCGACCACCTCGGCCGCCTCGGTGAGGCGGTCACGCTGGCCCGCCGGACCAGGCGGATCGCGCTGCAGAGCGTGCTGGCCGGGATGGGCCTGTCGCTGGCCGCGATGGGCGTGGCCGCGGCCGGGTTCCTCCCGGCGGTGTGGGGCGCGCTGCTGCAGGAGGGCATCGACGTGGCCGCCATCCTCAACGCGCTGCGCGCGCTCCGGCCGGTGGCCGCCGCCACGCCACTGGCGCCCGCGGACGCCGCCCTCACCCAGCGGTTCCGCGCCGAGCACCAGGTCATCCGGGGCGACATCGAGCAGCTAAGGATCGCCGCCGACACGCTCACCACCGACCGGCTCGCCGCGCCCGCCGCGATGACCCGGGTCCGCCAGGCGCACGCCCTGCTCACCGGCGAGATCTGGGCGCACGAGAGCGCCGAGGAGGCGGACCTGTACCCGGCGCTGAACCGGCTGCTCGGCGGCACCGACCCGACCGCCCCCATGAGCAGGGCGCACGCCGAGATCGCCTACCAGATCGCCCGCCTCGGCCGGCTCATCGCGGACATCGGCGACCGGGCCACCGACGAGACCGATGTCGCCGATCTCCGCGGCTCCCTGTACGGCCTGTACGCGATCCTCCGGCTGCACACCGTGCAGGAGGACGAGGCGTACCTGTCGCTCGACGACGAGGAGGCGTCCCGGTCGGGGTCCTTCACGTAGCCGTCACGTTCTCCTCGTACCCTCCGCACCGTGAGCGCGGAGAGTCACGACGAAATCCTGATGCCCGGCCAGCCCGGGCGACAACCAGCGGGACAGCCAGCACGACGGTCGGAGCGACGGGCCGATGCGGGCGTGGCCGCCAACGCCCGCCTGACGGCGTCCAACGCGGCTGTGCTGCTGATCCTGCTGGCGGTCGAGGGCGTCACGATCCTGCGCGTCCGCGAGCTGCTCACGCCGCATGTGTTCATCGGTATGGTGCTCGTCCCGCCGGTCCTGCTCAAGGTGGCCAGCACCGGCTGGCGGTTCGCGCGCTACTACCGCGGCGTCCCGGCCTACCGGCGCAAGGGGGCGCCGCCGTTGCTGCTGCGCCTGCTGGGCCCGGCTGTGGTGATCCTCACCGTCGTGCTGCTGGCCAGCGGCGTGGGGTTGCTCCTGGTGGGCCCTTCGTGGCTGCCGCTGCTGCTCAAGGTGCACAAGGCGAGCTTCGTGCTGTGGTTCGGCGCCATGACCATCCACGTGCTCGGCCACCTGGGCGAGGTGTTCCGGCTGGCTCCCAGGGACTGGCTGCGGCGGACACGGCGGGACGTCACCGGGGCCGCCCCGCGGCAGTGGCTGATCGCGGCCAGCCTGGTGGCCGGCGGCATGCTCGGATTTCTCCTGCTCAGCCACGTGGGTCACTGGCTGGCCCTGAGGCCCGGAGGGTAACGGGTGACACCGTACGTACTCGGTCGCGCGCTGCTCCCGCTGCGCGCCTTCCTCGGGTTCACGTTCTGCTTCGCCGGCCTGCAGAAGCTGGCCAACCCCCGGTTCTTCGACGCCGCCGACCCGGCCTCGATCCAGTCCCAGCTGGCGGGCGCCGCCCGGCGCAGCCCGGTGCACGCGCTGATAGCGCCGCTCGCTCATGTGGCGGTCCCGCTGGGCGTCCTCATCGCGTTCGGCGAGCTGGCGGTGGGTGTGGGTACCCTGCTCGGTCTCCGGGCCCGGCTGGCCGCGGCGGGGGGCCTCGCGTTGTCCCTGATGCTGTTCCTGACCATCAGCTTTCATTCGGCTCCGTACTACACCGGGGCGGACATCGTGTTCGCGTTCGCCTGGACGCCACTGATGCTGGCCGGTTCCGGCTCGGTCCTGTCGCTGGACGCGGCCATCGCGGACTGGGCGGCCGAGCAGGCCGGCCCCGGACGAAGAGCCAGCCGGCGCGAGGTCGTACTCAGCGGCACGATAACCGCCGCGGTCGCCGCCGCCAGTCTGGTGGCCGGCGGCTTGACCGCCGGGCTGGGACGACTGGCCGGAGGCACCGCGGGCCAGCAGAACGGGCGGAGTCTCCAATCCGGCGCCGGCCCCGCTAAGACCGCCACGGCCAGGCCACGCCACCGGGCCACAGGCAGGCCCCGCCAGCCAGCCAAGGCCCCGC
>DAIOWL010000839.1:0-1014 GCA_036758545.1 Streptosporangiaceae bacterium
ACCGTGGACGGGGCGCTGATGTTCCTGGCGGCGTCCCGGGACGCTCGCGGCTAGCAGGCCGGGGGTCGGGCCGTGCCTGGGTAGTGCCCGGCGGAGCCGGGCACACTGAGCGGGATTCGCGCCGCGCGGCCGGGACAGTGGAGGAACGGTGCTGCTGAGCGGGTCGCTCCCGCTGCCGCCGTCAGGGAGCGGCCGTCAGCCTCGGTAGGGTGCCAAAGGGGCATCGTCGCCTCGATGGTGAGGCGAGGGGTGCGGAAATTTTCGGATTTGGGACCCTATCCCTATGGCGGTCGCGCTGATCCACACTGCGTGATCGAGCAGCACTGAGGCCCTGGCTGGCTCCATCATTGACCTGTACCGGCAGGTGCAGGCGCTGGCGGCAGTGGCCGAGGCAATGGCCGACGCGGGCCAGCATGAGCAGGCCGCATCGGTGGCCCGTTCCATCTCCAACCGGACCGCGCAGGCGCAGGCACTGGCGGTGGTGGCCGAGGCAATGGCCGACGCGGGCCAGCACGAGCAGGCCGCATCGGTGGCGGCTCAGGCCGAGACCGTGGCCCGCTCCATCACCGACCCGGACCACAGGGCGGAAGCGCTGGTGGCGGTGGCCGGTGCGCTGGCCCGGGCCGGTCAGCACGAGCAGGCGCTGGCAGCGGTGGCCGAGGCAATGGCCGCGAGGGGGGATTACACACAAGCGTGTCTCGTGGCTTCTGAGGCGTGTGCCGTCGGACGGTGGACGATGGTGCTGGGGCTGGTGTTGTCGCTCGAACCGTTGGCGATCAGAATCCTCACTGACCTGTAATTCAGGAAGCGATGATGTGATTAAAGTCACGATGCATTACCACAACTAACGCATCGCGCTCCTGGAGCGCGTCGTGGTACCGCTGCTCCCGGGACCGGTCGTCTTCCGCCCCGGCCGGGGCGGACAGCGCGTCCAGCACCTTCCCCACCACCGCGGCGCACTCCGGGGACAGGTCCCCATTCAGGACACCGGCGCCCTGGAACGTGGTCTCCAGT